>DATNDF010000132.1 GCA_035607015.1 Candidatus Angelobacter sp.
CCTGGAGAAAAATTGAGCCACGCCAGTTGGAACGAAGCTCTCAAGCCGCGGCTTCGCCTTCGAGAATCGCCACGGCGGTGGCGTAGTTTTGCGTATGGCTTAGGCTGAGGTGGAAACGTGCGCCGTGGCGCCGCTCGAAAAGAGCCTGCCCGCCGTCGTGCAGGATCACGAACGGCTCGCCACTTTCCTTGCGGCCCACTTCAATGTCCTGCCATCCTAATTGAGCGCCGATGCCGGTGCCGAACGCTTTGGAGATCGCCTCCTTCGCCGCGAATCGGGCTGCCAGAAACGGTGCCGGGTTGCGATGAGAAAGCGAGTAGGCAATTTCGGCAGGGCGAAGGATTCGGGTCAAGAACCGGTCGCCGAATTTTTCGTGCGAAGCGCGGATGCGGGAGACTTCGATGATGTCAATGCCGAGGCCCAAAATCATTTTTCAATTTCCTCATGGAGCGGGTTGGGGCGCAGCCGGCCGAGCTGTAGCCCGGGTGCCGACGGGGCCTGGTAATTCAAAGCTTCACCCGCGATAAGCCTCCATCACGCGCAGAAATTCCTTGATGGCAGTTTCGAGGCCGACCATCACCGCGCGGCTGATGATGCTGTGGCCGATGTTGAGTTCCACGAGATGTGGGACGCGTAACAGCTCGCGCAGGTTCCGCGAGTCAAGGCCGTGACCGGCGTTGACGCGGAGGCCCAGTTGATGTGCCTGTTCCGCGGCCGCCACAAGACGTTCGAGTTCTCTCTCTCCTCCGGAGTCCGAGTGAAAACTCTCCGCGAACGCGCCTGTATGCAACTCAATGAATTGGCAGCCCGTCTTCGCAGCAGCCTCAATTTGTGCCCGATCGGGCGCGATAAACAGACTCACATCAATGCCGACCGCGTTCATTTTTTTACGTGTCTCGGCGATTGCGTTTTCATTCGTGAGCACGTCCAGCCCCCCTTCGGTTGTCACTTCCTCCCGTCGTTCCGGCACGAGGCAGACGATGTCAGGTTTCAGTTTCAGCGCGATGGATGCGATTTCAGCCACGGTTGCCATTTCGAGGTTGAGGCGTGTCTTGACGACCTCGCGCAGTTTCCGCACGTCCCGATCCTGGATGTGGCGGCGGTCCTCCCGAAGGTGCGCGGTGATGCCGTGCGCACCCGCTGATTCGCAAATCAACGCGGCTTGGACCGGGTCCGGTTCGCCGTGGCCGCGCCCGCGATACCGAGCCTCTCGCAGCGTGGCGACATGATCAATATTGACGCCCAGCTTGAGCATGGCGGCAAGGGATTACTTACCAGGCGGCCGACCGACCGGCGCGGGAGGGGCGGCCACTGTTCCGCCGGGCGGTGGCGGGGATCGTCTGAAGCGCCGCTCCTGAGGAAGTTCAAAACCAAGTTTCGGAAAGTTCGTGCTTTCCAGCCAGCGCGTCAACGCGACCAATTCGACGCCGGTAAAACCGATGTGTGACTTGCGCGTGAATGACCATTCAGTGGGAGAGTCCGCCCTGATTTCTGTGATCGTATTCCCGAGTTTGGATTCAACCGCCATCAGCCAGGGCAGTCCGGCGGTATTGGTTGTGAATTGCGCCTTGTCTGCGATGATGGAAAACAGCTGGGCCAAGATGCGCCAGCTTGTAAGACGCGCCTGAGTGATTTCCCAATCGTAGTACACCAGGTTGGGCTGGCTGGCGAGCTGGGAGAGCAACTCCGCGGGTGGCGGATTGGTCAGGGGTGCAGGCGGAAATAGTCCCCCCATCACAAAATCAGTCCCATGATAATCCGCGGGGCGCAAATATGGAGTGATGTAGGGTAATCCCTTCCACAACACCTCGTGATTGGTCTGCCACGCGACCTGTGCCAGGCCACGGCTTTGCCAGTTCGTGTCGAACAGCGAGGCAGCCAAGCCACCGGCACGTTCCAGTTTTGCAGCAGCGTCGCTGAGCGGAAAGGCCAGAAAGCTTTGAAAGGCCACATGAGCTTGCGCCCAGAAGAACAACTCGTTCGGCACAGGCGCGAGTTCCAACCGCTGAAGTATCCCGCAGTTTTTCAGCCACGGTGAGATGCCGCGCATGGCCGTGAAACTGATCAGTGGGTCGTTGATGAAGTTCGTCGGAACAAGCCACGGATCGAGCGCGCCGGTAACCGGTTCCGGAAAAACCATCCGCACGTTCGAACGCAGGTTTTCTCCCTGGCCGATGACGGACAGTATCGCTCGCGGCCATTTAACGGCGGCAGACAGGCCCAGCGTCTCTCTCAGACGCGGCAGGTTCATTTCCGTCTGCAGCCAGTAATTGGAAGCTGCGGCGACAGGACGCCCGCCCGTTTTGATCCGTCGCGTTGCTTCATCCAGACTGGAGAGCCGGCCCTGACCGATGCCGAGCGCCAGCCATTGTCCGGCCTCGACGCACCGGATCAAAGCGGGCGCGGCTGTCCGTTTGACCTCCCAGGCAGCGAAGCCCGCGATCGCGTTGGTCGCCGGAGCGCCCAGCTTCCAAACCTGCATCAGTTCGGCGAGGCTATCGCGCCAGGCCTTGATCCGCTCCCTGGGTAACTGCACGAGGAGCGTCCATTCGGCCGTTTTGTCTGCCGGCCCGCTCACCTGCAGGAAGGATTCGTGGTGAATCAGGTCGTCGAGCATCGGTCGCAGCAGGGCCGCGCCGCGTTCATCCTCTTCCTTTGCGATTCGATCGCCAAAAAAACTTCGCGGAGAATGAGCCAGCTTTTGCAGCGTCTGTTGAGCAAACCGTCCAGTGGCGGGGAGATCCCAAAGTTCCTTAAGTTTCGCGGCATTGGTGTTTCCGGCCAGAAACGATGAGCCGACAAAATGACAGCGGACGAGGACGTCCGCTTCTGCCGGCTGGCCTGCTTTTGTGCCGGACACTTTTTCCCGGCAACCCGCGCCGCACGCCAGCGCGGCCACAATAGCAATCAGGGTGACAAATCTCATAGTGGCGGGCACTCATTGCCAGAAAACAGGCGGTTTAGCAAATCGAATAAAACGCAAATAAAGTTCCGATTCAGGTGTTGGCGTGGACTTTGAACTCGACGTCAACACAGTGGCTTTGCTTCCATCGCGGTGTGTCAAGACAGGGATCCTTTTTCAAATACTGGCTGCCGGTTGTTCTTTGGATGGTGCTGATTTTCGCCGGCTCCACGGATCTGCTCTCGTCGCAGCACACCTCGCGAATCATCGGTCCACTGTTGCGATGGTTCTATCCGAACATCTCGAACGACACTATCCGCGCCGTGCAGGCCGTCGTTCGCAAAAGCGGGCACGTCACCGAATACTCCGTCCTTGCTTTGTTGCTCTGGCGCGCCCGGCGCAAACCCGTGCGCGACGATTCACGCCCGTGGTCGCGGTGGGACGCCGTCTTCGCTGTCGTCGGGGCCGGAATTTACGCGGCCACCGATGAGTTTCATCAATTGTTTATCCCGTCACGTGGAGCCTCCGTCTGGGACGTGTTGCTGGATACGCTGGGCGCCGCCGCAGGCATTTTTTTGCTTTGGTGGTTGGGGCACCGGCGCAAACTCTGGTGAACCAAAATGAAACGCCCACTCGTCGCCGTGGCGTTGCTGTATTCCGGCGGCGTCCTTGTGGGCAATTGGCTGCGCCTGCCTTTACCCTGGCTCTTCGCCGGCGCATTCGCATTCGCCGGGGCTGCACTCACATGGTCTGACGCCAGACCCTATTTGTTGGGACTTATTCTGGTATTCGCGGGCTGGGTGAATATTACGACACGCACTGCGATCATCTCGCCTTCTGACTTGCGCCTGC
The DNA here is from genome assembly GCA_035607015.1 of Candidatus Angelobacter sp. Taxonomy (NCBI): domain Bacteria; kingdom Pseudomonadati; phylum Acidobacteriota; class Terriglobia; genus Candidatus Angelobacter; species Candidatus Angelobacter sp. Next base: position 3,755 of record DATNDF010000132.1, read on the forward strand.
TTGTCGGCACGAACTCCGACATCGTGACATTGTGCGGAACACTCTGCGAAACGCCAGGGCAGCGCGTTTACGAGCATCGCGGCGAAGAATCCTGGCGGACATTGGCGCGAATCGAAGTCACCGCGCTGAAAC
>DATNDF010000133.1 GCA_035607015.1 Candidatus Angelobacter sp.
CCGATGGCCAGGGGCAACAAACCCAGCGCCGTGACGAGCGCCGTCATCAGGATCGGCACGAGCCGCTCGGTGGCCCCGCGCAACGCGGCTTCGAGTCCCCACGTCATGCCCTCCTCACGCACCAGATGTTCGAAATGTGACACCATCATGATCGAATTCCGCATCGTGATGCCAAACAGCGTCACGAATCCGACCATGGTGCCGAGCGACAGCATCCCCAGGTTCATCGCGGACAACACGCTCCAAAGATTGCCTAACGACGCAATCGGATGCGCCGAGAAACGTAACGGATGAGACAGCAATTCGCGCAGATGAACACCAAATCTTGCGAGCGTCGAAAAAGTTCCCGACCAGTCTTCGTTGGAAAACAGCACAACTGCAAAAACTCCGCCGACCAGCGCGAACGGCACGTTCGCCAGCACCAACAGGAGGTTTCTTCCCTGCCGGAAAACAACAGCCAGCAGAATCACAATTCCCACGCCCGCAATCAGTGAGTGAATCAGCAATTCCTGCCGGGCGTTCGCCTGTTCCTGCGCGGCTCCGGTGAATTCGAGATAAACGCCCGCGGGCAGTTCCACCTTCGCCGCGATCTGTTTTCGGGCATCCGCCACGAAAGACGCGACGTCACGCCCGCTCGGGTTGCAGGTAACGGTTTGCCGACGCCGCGCGCCGTCATGGAGGATCGAGTAGCGGCCCGTGGTCAGGTAAACGTCCGCGAGTTCCCGCAGGGGCAGCCGGACTCCCTGCGCATTTGCCAGCATCAACGAGCCGACCGTTTCCGGGTCCCTTCGTTCGGCGGGGGACAGGATCACCAGCACGTCAAAGACCCTGTTGCCTTCGTAAGTTTGCGCGACGACCGTGCCCTGGTACGCCGTCTCGACGGCGGCGAGCAGGTCCACCGGACGGAAACCGAATTGGGTCACGCGATCCGCGCGGAGCCGGATGGCGAGCCGCGGCGCTCCGGGCGGCGCTTTCACCTGCACGTCCGCTGCACCGGGAACGGACGACAGCACGGACGAGACTTCATTCGCCTTCTGGTCAAGCACGTCGAGGTCGTCGCCGAAGATGTTCACAACCACGCTCGCCGTCTCCCCGGAAATCGTTTCACCGATGCGATCGCCGAGAAATGTCAGCACCTCGAACTGGATGCCCGGAAATTTGGCGAGCGTCTCGCGGATCTCGTCCTGCACCTTCGCTTCGTCCAGATTGGAGTCGTGCTTCAACTCGACGTGAAATTCACTCCGATGCGGCCCCCAGGTGTCCTCGCCCATTTCGGCGCGGCCAGCCTGCTGTTCGACGGTCTGGATGCCCGGATTCTTCAGGAGTTCCTCGGAGATACGCCCGCCGAGTCGCAACATTTCCACCAGTGAAGTTCCCGGCGCCGTCGAAATCTGCACCACGAAATGGCCTTCGCGGAAATCCGGCATGAAGGCGCCGCCGAGAAACGGCAGCGTCGCCGTCGCAGCAATGAACAGGGCCAGCGCCGCTCCGAGGACCGTCCGCGGCGCGCGGCTGACGCGTTCGAGCGCGCGTCGGTGAAGCGCCTTCAATGCGGCGATGTACCCCGGCTCTGTGTGCGGCTTGATCCGCGAGAGTACCAGAAGGCACAGCCCCGGCGTGACCGTGAGTGCCACCACCAGAGACGCCAGGTTGGCGAGAATGAAAGCGATGCCAAGCGGACCAAAGAAACGGCCCTGCAACCCGCTCATCGTCAGCACCGGCAGAAAGACCAGCGCCACGACGAACGTGGCGTAAACCACGGCGCTGCGCACTTCCAGCGCGGCGTCCAAGACCACCTGAAACAATGGACGCGGCGTCGCGCGCCCGAGGTTTTCCCGCATCCGCCGCAGGATGTTTTCCACGGTGATGATGGCGTCGTCCACGACGACACCGATGACCGCTGCGAGGCCGCCAAGGGTCATCGTGTTGAGCGTGACGCCGGCATGGTCCAGCACGATGACCGCCGCGAGGAGCGAGAGAGGAATTGCCGTGAATGAAATAAACGCTGTTCGCAGGTCGAACAGGAACAGGAATAATACCACCGCGACCAGCGCCGCGCCGAGCAGCAACGACGATTTCATGTTGTGAATCGCGTTCTCAATGAACGTCGCCGGGCGATGCAGGCCGGGCACGTATTCGATGCCCTCGCTCTGGAAGACGGGTTTCAGATCCTCCAACGCCTTCTCGACCTCTTTGGTCACGTCCATGGTGTTGGCGAGGTACTGGCTGGCCGTCGTCATCAGGATTCCCGGCCTGCCCATGATCAGCGCGCTGCCGAACGGCGGTTGCGGCGCTTCGAGGACGTCCGCCACGTCTTTTAGCCGGACGCTTTGGCCCTCGTGTTGCGCGACCACGACCTGGCCAATCTGCTGCGGCGTGAGCGACTGCCCTTCGGTTTGCAGCACGACCCGTTGCGGCGCGGTTTCGATGAAGCCGGCGCCCCGCACGCCGGTGGATGCGCGCGCCGCGGCGAGCACGTCCTCCAGCGAAAGGCCGAAAGCCGCCAGCCGGTCCGACTTCACCTGGATCTGGATCTGCCGCACCTCGCCGCCGAAAACTTTCACGCCCGCCACACCCTGCACCGAAAGCAATCTGGGCTTGACCACCCAGTCGGCAAACGTCCGCAGCTGCATCGGCGACATTTTTTTCGAGATCAGACCGAACTTGAGCAGGTCCATCGTGGACGACGTGAGCGGCGACATGGTGGGAGCCTTTACTCCGGCGGGCAGTTGACCCGACAGTTGCGCCAGATTCTCCGTCAGCAACTGGCGCGCGATGTAAATGTCCGTCCCTTCCTTGAACACGGCCGTGACCACTGAAAGTCCCTGAATGGATTCGGAACGGATGGATTGAAGATTGCCGGCGCCGTTCAGGACGCTTTCGATGGGGCGCGTCACCAACGACTCCACCTGCTCCGGCGCCAGCCCTGGCGCTTCCGCCTGCACGGTGACCTGCGGCTGCACAAACTCGGGAAAAACATCCAGCTTCGCATTGCTGGCGACGAACAGACCGTATCCGATCAGGACGCACGCCAGCGCCACGACGATTCCACGGTTGCGCAGGGAAAGATCAACGATTCGTTTCAGCATCGCCTTAGTCCCTGGCTCCGCTCATGTAACCGCTGCCGTTGAGTTCCACCGAAAAAACCGCCTGCGCGCCACTGACCACGATGCGGTCCCCGGCCGTGACGCCCTTGGGAACAAACCACCCGGCTTCCGTGGGGCGGTCCAGTTCAATCTCATGACGGACAAACGCGTCTTCGCCCGTCTGCAGATAGACCCACCCCTTGCCCTCGTGGCGAACCACCGCGGAACGTGGCACCACGACGCCGCTCAATTTGTCGCCGGCCACCTGCAGGTAACCCGTGAGGGACGACCCGGGTGGCAAGCCCGGCGGCGCGCCCTTGATCAGGAAAAGAAATCCCTGGCCCTGCGTCTGCGGGTCAACGCTCGTCGCCGCATCGAAGAATCCGGCTGTGACAGGACGCTCGGGGTCGTTGAGCAGGACGAGCCGGGCGGAAATCGGCGCAGATCTCAAACTCTCCCCCGCCGGAAGGTCGATTCGGACCAGTGAGCTGTCGCCGTTCACCAGCGATTTGACGAACGCCGGAGGATCGTCGCGGTTCAGGGCCGCTTTGCCCCAGCCCAGGGCGAGTTTCGTCCGGAGTGACTCCACCAGCAACTGGTCGCGCCTGGCCGCGGCTTCGGCGGTTTGCAGCGCGCGCGCGGACGCGTTGTTCTGTTCAGCCAGGGTCCGCAGACGGTCGAATTCCCGCTGCGACGTTTCCATGGCCACGTGGGCCGTAACCAGATCGGCCATCAGGGCGGCCAGCGGCGCGGGATCGAGCACGCGGCCGAAACCCTTTGCTTCCGGCTGCCATTGCGCCGCCGACGGGACGGCGGTTTGCAAACCCGCGCGCTTCTGAGTCCCGGCGTCGAGGATGACGATGGTTTCACCGTTTGTGCCGCGTCTGACCTGCGATTGTTCAGCGCCCGGCGTCCCGGCTTCCTTTTCGCCCCCGGACTTTGAACACGCCGCGGACAGCGCGACAAGCAGGGCCGCCGTCAAGGAAGTGGCGAGGTTCGCCTTCAGAAACTGCAGAGGATTCCTGAAGCAGCGGCTTTGGTTCTGGCGGCGCGCTGGAAACGGCCGACCGGAGTTGAGTTCTGCCTTCTGCATGGACGTCATTGGGTTTGTTTGTTGAGTCCCGACCGGTCCGGCGCCTGTTCAACGATGTTCGTCAGGGCCGAGTCCGAAGCCGACCCGGCGACGGACTCAATCGGACGCTGCAACGCGTCCTCCAGTGCGCCGAGCGACTGCTGCCACTTCACTTGTCCGTCGAGCTGCGCGACGGCCGCCATGCCCAGCTCCAGTTGTGCGGTCAGCGTATCCAGCGAGTCAACCGCGCCCGCCTTCAACTGCGCTTCGACGGATTGTTGTTGCCGTTGTTCGGCGGCGAGCAGCCGGTCGCCGGCCGCCAGCTGTTCCCGCGCGGTGCGCCGGGCCGCGATCGCGCGGTCGATCTCGCCGATGACTCTCGACTGCAATTCGGCGAAGCGGGCGGCGGCGACTTCGCGTTGCGCCCTTGCTTCTGCAATCGGTCCCTGGTTTTGGTTCAACACCGGCAATTCGAACGAGATGCCAAGCGTCCATTTGTTGTCCCCCTGGTCGAATTGGTACCCGGGATTGAGGTGAACATCGGGGAATTGCTTCGCCACCTGCAGCCGGAGCTCGGCCTCGGCTGCCGCATAGTCGGCGAGGGCGCCAAGGACATCCGAACGGCCCCGCAACGCGACGCCGCGGGCATCTTCCGAGGTCAGCCCATCAGCCGGGTGCTCGCTAAAATCAAACGCGAATTTGACACCGTCAATCGCTCTTGCCCTCAGGCCGATGCATTGCGCGAGCCGCGCGCGCGCTTCGGCTCGTTTTGATTTCGCGTCGCCCAGATCGATCAGGGTTTTGCTCATGGCGATTCTCGCGCCGGTCAGTTCCGGTTGAGCAATGGCTCCGGCGGCGAGGCGTTGTTCGAGCCGTTTGACGATTTGCTCCTGGACGCTGAGTTGTTTTTCCAACAACGCGGCACGGGCGTTGGCGGCCGTGAGTTCAAGCAGGTTCGCGCGCACGCCGCTTCGCACCTGCCAGGCGACGGTTGCAATGTTCAACCGGGCGGATTCGGACAGGTGCCGGGCCTTCGCCACCCGTTTGCCGCGCTTGCCGGACGTTTCGACCGGCACATCGAGATTGAAGAAGGGAATCCAGGGCGACAATCCGTTCGCGGCGCTGAAGTCGTATCCCGGGGTCAGCCCCAGCGTTGGATTCGGCCGCCCGCCCGCGGTGCGTGTGCCCGCTTCCGCGGCGCTCCATTGCGCCCGCGCGACGTCGAGAGCCGGATTGAAGTAGAACGCCGCGAGTGTGAGCATTTGCAAATCCCACGTTTTGACCGGCCACGCATCGAGTTCGTGGCCGAGACCGGTTTCAAGAAATGTTTTCAGACCGGCGTCGTCGAGCCGGCGCGCCTCGAGCCTCGCAGCGGTCTCCTCCGGGGCAATCGGCTTGGACTCGAATCGGACGCAGCCCGCGCACGATAACGTCAGCGAAACGATTGGAATCCAGTATTTCAAGGTGAACTGCGCCTGCCCAGCGTCGCGGCTCCATTCGTGGGATCGCAGGTTGCTGTCGAACACCGGAACACTCCGGCGTGCCCGCGCATTTTGTTGCCAAGGAACAAGCGGATGGTTATTCTCTCAAAAGACGTTGAAAAGCAAATTCTCTCCTTCCTATGCAAACAATATCTCGTTGTTTTATCGGTGTCCTTGCGGCCGGTCTATTGATTAACGCGTGTGTGATCGTTCGTGGCGCGGCCGGACCCTATCATTTCCTGAAAGAAATCCCGGTCGGCGGCGATGGCGGGTGGGATTATTCGTCCGTGGACGAGGCCGGACGCCGCCTCTATGTGAGCCACGGGACGAAGGTTGTCGTCATTGACCTCGACAAGGAAGTCGTCGCCGGCGAAATCGCCGACACTCCGGGCGTCCACGGCCTTGCGCCTGCGCCCGACCTTCACAAGGGATTCTCGAGCAATGGCCGGGAAAACAAGGCGAGCGTCATTGATCTGAAAACGTTGCAGACGCTTTCGAAGGTGGACACCGGA
>DATNDF010000134.1 GCA_035607015.1 Candidatus Angelobacter sp.
CAGCATGGCGTGTGAGTACGCCACGCCGCCAGCCACGCCGAGCGCGGCGCCCAAGACGGCCAACGCCCCGCCTTCGAGGAGCAACATCCGCCGCACTTGTTTCGGTGTGAAACCCAGCGCGAGCAGAATGCCGACTTCCGCCGCACGTTGCTCGATCCCGAATTGAAACAGCAAGGCCATCAACAGCAGGGCGGCGGCAATGAGGAAGAAACTGAACCCAAGAAACAGTCCGCCAAAATCCTGCGATTGTTCGGCCGCGGCCAGGGCTTGTTGTCGCACCGGCTCGAAGCTTAATCCGATGGAAGCCGGGTCGAGCGTTGCGATGAGCTTCTTCTCCAACTCCACCCGGAACCTCTTCAGGAATCCGGAAAACGCGGTCGGGGACTCCGAGTCCCGTGGTGGCGACGCAGGAGGAACCGCCGTGCTCCCGGGGGACAGTTCGATCGGCGCCACCGAGCGCAGACCGCGGGAAAACAAAGGCAATTCAAACCGATATCGCACAGCGGTCAGGTTGCCGAAGCGATTGCCCCACATCTTTTGCCCGGCGGCGAGCGTGACAAACGCCTTCGGCGTGCCTCGGTGGCTTTTCCAATACTCCTCGTCTTTCGGCCGAATTCTCGCGAGTTTCACCGGCAGGCTCGGGTCCCAATCGCGGGTGCTCTCCGCTTTTTCCAGACCTGGAAAATCGGGCATGAGTGTGCGGTCCGCCGCCGCGCCGGTTAAAGGCACAATCGTGCGCACGATGAATTCATTGGTCCGCTCTTCAAGCCGCCGCGACAGTCCGATGACGTAGTAGCTCAAGTCGAGCTTGTCGCCCGGTTTCGCGCCGAGATCGTCTGCGAGCCACTGGTTGATGATCACTTCCCCGTCCCGCATGGCCGGGGGAACCACCGGAGCACCCATGGCCGCAACCATTGAATAGGGGGCCGCTCGCTCGCCGACGCGCAGTTCGTTGACAAAATAAGTCAGAACGCCGGACGCGTTCGTGGCTGATTTGAGTGCCGCGTCTGCCACCGGCGGATCGAGGAATAAACGACCCGTACGCAGTTCTAGCGCGTTGACTGCGGGCAGTTCTCGCAGTTCGAGCTCGGCGTCGGCCAGTGTCCAGGTTTGACGGAGCGCGACATTTGCTTGAACCACAGCCCACGGATCTTCGTCCGTGCTCGCCAACAGGAGATTGGCGCGTCCGGGAAGCTGCAACTGCTTTTGCAACGTGGCCAGCGAAACGAACGCATTGAATGGAGCGATTTGACTCGCTTGCAGGCTGAATCGGCCAAACTCCGCGTCGGACGCGATCGCCGCCACATTCAGTCTGAGGGAAACGGAAGCGTCTTCCTGTGGTGAAATGGGCGCTTCCCGGGAAAGGCGGTCTGGCTTGGCCACTCGCAGCACAACGCTGTCCCCCGGCTTTACTTTGAGTTGATCGGCGAGCGGTTGATTGAGCACCACTTCGTCGTCGGAGGGCGGCTTGAATGAAGGCTGGGCATTGTTCAGCCACCAGAATCGCTCATCGACGCCGAGCAACCGGGCCCGGTTGACATGAGCGGAGTCGTCCGGCGTTCCAGCTGTCGCTGTCAGTTGGATGGCTGGCGCGACCTGGCCTTCGATCAGTCCCTTGTGCGCCAGTTCGTCCGCCAGGGCAGCGCGAAAAAAGCGGTCGTTGCCTACGAGTGCGAGCTGCACCCTGCCCAGGCGCGCCAGCGCCATCTCGCGCAGGCTTCCCCGCACCGAATCCCCGACCACCAGCGCGCCGATCAACACCGCGCTTCCGGCCATCGCCCCGAGCAACGCGCCGAGATGCGAGCGGACGTGGAAGCGCAGGCTGCGAAGGATGAGCGTCCAAAAGGTCATGAATCACCTGGCACGAGCACGCCATCCCTGAGTTCCAGCACCCGGCTCATCCGCTTCGCAAAACCCAGCGCGTGCGTCACGACGATCAATGTCACGCCCTCGCCTTTGTTCAATTGCACGAGGAGATCGGCGAGGATTTGCGCGGCGGCGCGGTCAAGCGCGCCGGTCGGTTCATCGGCCAGCAACAGTTTCGGTTGATTGATCAGGGCGCGAACGACGGCCACGCGCTGGCGTTCGCCTCCGGAAAGCTGCCCGGGACGATGTGAAATCCGCGCGCCCAGACCCACTCGGTCGAGCAGTTGCCTGGCGCGTTCGCCCGCACCATCCCGCAGGGCGCCGTCTCTGGCCGCGAGCGTGGGGATCAGCACGTTTTCCAGCACGGTGCACTGTGGCAGGAGGTGGTGCGCCTGAAAAACGAACCCGATCTCGCGGTTGCGGACTGCGGCGAGCTGGGTCTCGTCAAGCCGGCTCAACTCCCTGCCATCGAGCAGCACCCGTCCGCTCGTGGCCCGGTCGAGCGTGCCGATGATATTCAGCAGCGTGCTCTTGCCCGAACCGGACGGTCCCACGATGGCGGCCGACTCACCGCGCTCGATTTCCAGCGTGACATCGCGCAACACCGGGACACCCTCCGCGTCATCGGGTGATTCGTAGCGTTTGGAAACATCGGTCAGGCTGAGCAAGGGCAACGACATAGTATAGTTTTAGACGAAAACCGCCCGCGCGTCGCAGGAAATTTCTTACGAACGGATGACGAAACCAAAGCCGGAGTCGCGCTGCGCCGGTTCACGCGACCTTTATCCATCGTTTCGCCTTCATCTCGAAACGTGGCAGAGTTCCGGTTGGCACCGGTTTTACGGGAACGCGCAACGCAAATGCATCCTGGAAATCTTTTTCAAGCCGCCCCGCGAGTGCGAGCGGCCTGGAGCATTCCGTCGTCGGTTCGACCTGGACGCTCAGTTCGGTCAACGAATGAACACGGTTTACGGTGACCTGGTACTCCGCCACATCGCCGCAGGCGCGGATGATGTCTTCGACAGCACTGGGGAATATATTCACGCCGCGGATTACGACCATGTCATCCACGCGTCCGAGTATGCCACCTTCCAGAGCGAGGGTGTGACGGCCGCAAATGCACGGTTGAGGGTCGATGGACGAAGGTCGACGGACAGGTTTGACGAGATCCCCGGTGCGGTAACGGAGCAGCGGCGAGCCGACGCGGCCGAGCGTGGTCAACACGAGCTCACCTTGCTGGCCGGCTTCGACGGGTTTGCCCGACGCTGGTTCAATAACCTCGGCGAGGTAGGCGGGTTCGATGACGTGCAAAACTCCGGCCTGCTTCGGGCATTCGTAGGTGACCGGGCCGGTTTCCGTCATGCCGTGGTGATCGAAGACGCGAGCGCCATGCCACAGCTTCTGAAGTCGTGCCCGGAGCGCCGGGACGCTGCCGCCCGGTTCGCCCGCGACGATGAGAGTCTGCACTTTTGCGCGCCGCAAATCGATTTTCTCTTCGGCGGCGACTTCTGCCAGCCGCAAGGCGTAGGTGGGTGTGCAACAAAGTGCCGTCGCGCCATTGTCGATCATCAACCTCAGTCGCGCCGCGCTGCCGAGGCCGCCGCCCGGAATGCAAAGGCAGCCGAGGCGTTGCGCCGCCTCGAACGCGAGCCAGAATCCGATGAACGGCCCGAAGGAAAACGCAAAGAAGACGCGATCCCGCGCGGCCACGCCCGCGGCACGGAGGATTTCAGTCCAGCTTTCCACCATCCAGTTCCAGCTTTCCGGCGTGTCGAGCCAGCGGATCGGCGCCCCGGTGGTTCCGCTGGTTTGATGAAAGCGCGTGTATCGGTCAGGCGCATACGTCAGGTTCGTGCCGTGGGGCGGGTGGGCGCGCTGGTCATCGACGATTTCCTGCTTGGTTGTAAACGGGAAGGTTTCCGAAAATTTCTCCAGGCTCGCGATGGTCGCGCCCATTCGAGAAAGCTTGCTTGTGTAGAACGAATTCGCCGGAACGAGCGCCGCGAGCAGCCGGCGCAATTGCTCGAATTGGGCCGAAACGATCGCCGACCGGGCGTGCAAGGAATCCTCAGCCATCGGAAGCTCAGTGCTGACCCGACGATGGCACTGCAGGAACGGCTTCGACCGAGGCAGGTTTTGCACTGCGCGCCGGCGGATTGGGTTTGTAAAACGTCACGAGACAGCCACCTACCGCGGCCAGCAATATACCCAGATAAAACTGGGGTTTGACTGCGCCCCATCCCCCTGCCGGAGGATGCAGAATGAGCGCGTAGAATGCGTTTACAACAGGCGCGCCGGCGAAGACGATGGACATGACTACAGCCGGTGTCCCTTTGGCGCCGAACGCCAGCAGCACGCCAAATGCACCGACGGCGCCAACAATGCCGGCGACTAATGACCACCACATCCCTCGGTGCGTATAACCGCTGAACGCCGCTCCTTTCATCATCAGAAGCGCGAGCGGAGCGATCACCGCGGTGAGGAAATACGCGATGCCCACGAAAAGAAACGCCTTGTAGCGTCCGTTGACGGGATCGCCCATGGCGACCTGCCCGGTGTGGAGGAAGACGCCGTAAACGCCCCACGAAACGACCGTCAGCAGGGCGAAAGCGAGCCAGGTGAGGCCGGGAGAATCAGAGTTGGCATTAATCATACGTGTGCGGATAATAGGTCCGGCGCGGCTTTACTTCAATTGGAATCGGCTTACATTACGCCGGGCTGAATAATGTGGACCCCATAACGTCTTGAACACAGTGAAACACTCCATTGTCGTCCTGCTGGGCTTGCTGTTACTGGCCGGTTGCGCAACAAGCACCGTCGAGTCGCGCCGAAAGGAAAAGTACGAGGTTTACGGCGCGCTGCCGCCGGATGAAAAGGAGTTGGTGGACAAGGGCCAGATCAAAACGGGCATGAGCCAGGACGCAGTCTATATCGCCTGGGGCGCTCCGGCCCAGATTCTCCAAAACCAGACCGGCAACAGCGGCGTCCAGACGGTCTGGCTTTACGAGGGCACAACGATGCAGGAAACGCGGTATTGGACGTTTCGCGAAGTACCCCACGGCGGCCATGTGTTTTTTGAGCGATACCTCGATCGGGACTACGACCCTCGCAATTATGTCAGCGCTGAGCTGGTGTTTGTTAACGGAAAACTCTCGAGCTGGCGCACACTGCCGCGTCCGACATATTGACCCACGGGTGAAAAAGTTTCAGTTCCTCGCCGCCGGAGTTCGACACGAACCCGTGGCCTTCGCGGCCCGGAGTCACTACTTCCACGATTCCTCCGGCGCCACCTCGATTTTGTCGGCGAGAGCCTTCGGAATGGGCGCCGCTCGCATTTTGCCGCTCTCGTCGTGCGTGACGCAGACGACGGTCAGTGTTCCTCGTGCCACCTCCACCGGTGGCGAGGCGTTCAGCTTGCGGAACCGAAAAGCGTAGCCGAGCGACTTTGCCTTCTTCTCGCTGACCAGCATGTGGATTTCGACCTCGTCCTCGAAGCGCAATGGCTGCGCGTAGTCGCACGCGGCATGGACGCGGGGCCAGCCGACGGGAGGATCGGTCTTGTCGGTCACGACGGAAAACCCGAGCGACCGGAAAAAGGCGTGCTCGGCGGTCTCCATGTAGCGGAAGAAATTCGAGTAATGGACGATGCCCGCCATGTCGGTCTCTGAAAATTCCACGCGCCGCACCGCTTTGAATTCGTAAGCCATGAGCGTATTTTATGCGGATGCGCGGCGATTTGCGATTTGAAAAGAGGCGCCGGTTTCCTGGGGGGCGGGACGGCCCGAGGACACTTGCTGAAAAGCGCGGCCCACGTTTTCCGCCATGCGCCCTGCGTTGAAAGCCTGCCACACCACCTGCCGTCCGGCGTCGCCAAGCGCGCGCCGTTTTTCCGGATTCGTGACCAGACTCTCGATGGCCCCGGCCAGCGCTTCCACGTCCCCGGGCTCGTAGAGTACACCGCCGCCGGTCGCTTCAATCAATTCGGGAAATGCGGCTGCGCGCGGTTGCGCGACCGGCACCCCCGCTGCCAGTGCTTCAATGACATACAAACCGAACGCCTCACCGTAAAGCGCCGGAACGCAAAAAATGTCGAGTGACCGGAGAAATTGCACCTTCGCGGCACGGTCCAGGTTCGGATGAAACTCGACGTCGTGCAACACTCCGTTTGTTTTCAAGCGCTCGCGCAGCGCCTCGACGAATGGTTCGTCAGACGGACCGCAGCCACCGCCCACACGGAGCTTCAAATTCTTGGTGCGTGCGTTGCGCTTTAACAAAAGGAACGCTTCAACGAGCCGGTCCAATCCTTTTTCCCGGCACATGCGGGCAAAGTAGCCCAGCACCGGCGGTTCCGTGCTCCGGCCTGCCGCATCTGTTTTCTCGTATCCCGCAAGGTGAATGCCGTTGTAAATCACGCGGACCTTGTTCGCCGCCAAGCGAAGCCGTCTGGTCATCAACTCGCTGAAGTAGCGGCTCGGCGCGATGAACAGATCCACCTCCGCCGCCCGTCCGGCCAGCGTTCGCCATGCTTCATCGCGCTGCCCCTGCGGCAGCGAATCGAGAAAATAATCCTCGCCCTGCAACATGCAGACGACCGGCGAGCGTAGTTCCTGTTTCAGTTTGCGCACCAGCCCGACGAGCAGCGCGTTTGAAAGACAGATCACGTCCGGATGCGGCTTTTGCGCCAGCCAGCCGATCAATTCGTCCAGTTCACGCGCCTGATTCCCTTCCTCACCCCGCAGCATGGAGATTGTAAGATCGCCGACGTCCTCGGCGCGCGTCCCGGCAGCCTTGCCCGCCGCCCATTTCAACAGGGTCGGCGATTTCAGCAGGCGATGGAGCCATCGCGGCGCGTGACGGAAGAGCGCCCACTTCTGTTCGAGGTAAACGTTGACGCCGCCGAAGAAAATCGGCGTGCCGCGGCTCTCATCCTCCTCATCCAGCGTCATTGGCAAATAAAGGGGGACCATCAGGACTTCCTGACCCTGCTGACGCAACGCGGCGACAAGCGCGTTGTCGCGGAAACAGTTTCCGCAGTACATGCCGCCCGCGCCGGGGGTGATCTGGACGATGTTCACTCGGCCTGTTCTGTCGCCAACGATGCTGCTTCACGCTTCGTCATCGGCCGACCATACGGCAAGGGCGCCGGGACTTCCGCAAATTCCTTGATTGCGGTCCACAGACGCGTGAAGTCCTTGTTCACGTCGCCGCTCAGACAGTCGGTGATGTCGCCCGCGAGATCGGGATATTTGTCGGTCAACTCGCGAAAGCTGAAGTCAGGATCATAAAAGGCGTACACCAGTTTGCGCATGTTCTCGATGCCCTCGCGCAGTCTGGCCGCATAATCCTCGTACCGGCCGGGCGAAAAGTCGCGCGCAACAAGCGCCTCATGCACGGCATCGCCCGCCATCACACCACTCTTGAGCGCCAGCATGACACCGGACGAAAAGACCGGGTCGAGAAAACAATACGCGTCGCCGACGAGCAGAAGTCCTTCGACGCTGCAATAGCGGGAATGGAACGAGAATTCCCCTGTGATGTAATGCGGACCCGACTGCGCGCCGCAGGAGAGATATTCCCTGATCCACAGGTTCCGTTCGATTTCGCGTTTGAAAATCTGCGCGGGATCCTTGACGCCATCGCGCGTCAGATACTTTCCCTCGGCCACGACCCCCACACTGACGACGTCGTTGTGCAGGGGGATGTACCAGAACCAGCCTTTCTCCGGCACAAACGCCACGGTGGTGGCCCCGGCGTCCACGCCTGCGTCCCGCTTTGCGCCCTTGTAATAGGTCCAGACCGCGACCTTGTGCAATTCGGGGTCGCCCACGCGCCAGTTGTGTCTTACCGCGGCAAAGGCTTCGCGCCCCGAACAGTCGAGCGTCATCGGCGCGCGGTATTCGGTGATCTCCCCGCTTTCGTTTTGCACGCGGACTCCAACGACACGTCCGCCTTCCTTTACCAGTTCCTTGACCGCCGTTTTCTCTTTCACGGTCGCGCCCTTTTCGCGGGCGTTGTTCAGGAGCATCACGTCGAATTCCGAACGCAGCACCTGCCATGTTTGTGCGACCGTGTCGCGGTCGTAACGGTTGAAAAAGTAAAACGGCTGCGACGCTTTGCCGGAGACCGACACGAATTGGACACTGTATTTTTTGACAAACGCGGATCCGCGCATCTTCTCGACGAGACCAAGCCGTTCCAGCGGGTGAAAGGTGAAGGGCAACAGCGACTCGCCTATGTGATAACGGGGGAATTTTTCACGCTCGAACACCACCACCCGGTGGCCATGGCCCGACAGAATCGCCGCGGTGGCGGCACCGGCCGGGCCGCCGCCAATGACGATGGCATCATAATGTTTGTATCCGCCCGCCTGTATTGTGGTATCGGCTTTCACGAGTCGCGAGCCGGCAACGGTGGCAGGATCTCGACGATTTCCGCCAGCGGCCGGTTTTGGGGATGAAACAGGGTGTTTCGCCGCCCGTAGAGGACGTTGGCGCCGGACAGCCGCAGCGCCTCGTTAATAAACCGGTCCGACGCCAGGCGCAGGAATGCCTTGGGCCGGCTGGTGTGTTTGACGCCGCATTCCTGCATGACGTGTCCGAGCGGACGCTGTTCCTCCAGAATCTGCCGGCGCGCTTCCGGTGTGAAACGATCCAGATAAATCTTGATCGCGCCGAACTCGACCGGCTCGTTGGTGCCATCGAGCAGCAGCACCACCTCGCGAAAATACTCGTGGCCCTGCTGCCGCCGGCCCAGCAGATGGAGGTGAATGTCGCGCCGATAAAACCTCTCCAGCGTCGGTGTCATGTCGTCGTTATGCACGAGCAACTGCCGGTAAGGCTGGGGCACGGCCTCGCCGTCCACCCGATCAAGAGGCGGCAGCGGCAATTTCATGCGCGCGTAAAACTCGTCCAGCGGGTGAGCCAGTACGAACTCGTTCGATTTCTCTCGCGCGGCTGTTGATGGAGGCCGGGAATTCATGATGCGGCTTTCAACTGCTTCACCGCGCGGCGGCCTTGGTCATCGCGCAAACCGATCTGCTCGACCGGGATTTTTTTGAAACCGGTTTTCCAGACCGGCGAACCTTCCTTCAGGCGGAAATCCATTCTGGCCGTGTCCACAAAACCGGGATCGTCGCCGACGTAATTATCACGCAACTCGAGCATCCCGGGTTTCGCGTGCCAGCCGACCTCCAGCCATTTACCGCCCGCGCAGACATTGTGCGCGACCACGTTGTGCTCCGGCGGGACCCCACCGTCCGTCGCGTAATACCTGTCGAGCGCCGCGATCTCAGGATAACGCTCGCGATAGAGCGCCGCCGGCACGGCGGCCAGTTGCTTTTTCATATAATCATAAACCATGTCGTGCCACACGGGCGACCGGTCCAATCCGCGGCCGTCGAGCTGCACCGCGGGGTTACAGTCCACAAAGATGTTGTTCTCCACCCGGTGATCGCGTCCGCCACCGAGGAACGCGGCGCGCGTCACGTGGTAAAAGATGTTTCCAACAACTTCCACGCCGCTCACGCAGTCATCCAGATAAACGCCCATTGAACCCATTCCAACGCCGCCGATTTCATGGATGAAGTTGTAGCGAATGCGGTTCCCGCGGAACGTCCAGTCACGACCGGCGTAGATCGCACCCACATCGCCTGTCTCAAGCGCGACGTGATGGATTTCGTTGAACTCGATCAGGTGCTCGTTTCCCGAAAATAGAATCGCGCAATGCGGGTGATCGTGGATCAGGTTGTGGGAAACGCGCTGACCCACGCCGCCGATCAGCACCGCCGGCACGTAACACTTCGACCAACGGCCCTGCTTCTGGAAGTGGCAATTCTCGACCACGTGTCCGGCCGGCGCGAGCGTCTGGCGGTCGCCGCCCGACAGCGACACGCCTCCGTCGCCGGTGTTTTCAATGTCGCAACTGGCAACCTGATGACCGTGACCTCCCTCGATCCGGACGCCGTAATCGCCGATCAATCGAATCGCGCAGCCAGTGATCTGGTCGGCTTCACCGCCAGTGATGGTGACCGCATCGCCGCGCGTGCATTCCAAAATCATACCTCCAACCCGGACGTGGGACACATCCGTCATTTTGAGCAACGGAGTCTCCAGCAGCGACAACAGGGCCTCGCCGGACTCGATGGGCTTCGGCGGCCAGAAGTAGAGAATGCCCGTCTTGCGATCGAGGTAGTATTCGCCCGGCTGGTCGAGCTCTTCGAGCGCGTTCAGGAAGTAGAACCGCTGGCCCTTGCGGAAACCATAGAGCCCGTGCGGCGGCGCGGTCTTGACCCGGCGCCGTTCAAGATCGAGCGACTCAACGCGCTCGTAGGAATTCGCCCAGTCCCACGCCCAGTAACCGTGCACCCACAGGTCGCTCGTGTCCTTCCAGCGACGAGGCCGGTCGCCGGTGTAATTGAATCCTCCCTCCAGCGTGCCAATCTTGCCGCCGTGATCGTCGCCTTGCCCGGCGTCGTCCGGAAACCCGGCAATCTGCTCCCATTCGCCTTCATTGGGCCAGCGGGCCAGCGTCATGGGCGCGCCGCCGAAGAACAACTCCGCGTGCGCTGCAACGATCGGCCGGCCAAAGCCCCGCGACCGCAACTGGCCAAAGTCGTCGATTCCTTGCGCGCGCAGGTCCGTTTGCAGAACGTGACCGCGCGCCTTCTCGTCCAGCCGCGACAACACCGACGGATCCGTTACCGGCCCGAATCCTTTCAACGTTCGTCCGCCGACCAGGCGCACATTTTCCTCTTTGTAGGCGCAATAAACAATCGGCGACTCCTTTGTGCCGCTGTCCTGGGCGGTCAGCTCGAAACTCTGCGTTCGCGGGTAAATGCCGCCACGAATCCAGACGGTGAAACGCCCTTTGACCGCGCTCTGCGAAGCCCGACGCAGGCGGATAGCGTCGCGCGCGGCTTCGAGCGAGGCGAATGGTTTCGCTTTCGTGCCGGGATTCGCGTTGTTGCCAGCGGTTGAAACGTACAGATCTGTCTCCGCTGCCGAAGCGGGATTTGCGAAAAAAGCCAATCCCATCGCCATCAAGACAGGCACGACGAGGCTTTTGTTCCAGGAGATTCTCATCAGTCATTATTCACCGCCCGACCCATGCTTTTCCGTGGACCGGTAGCCAATCCGATGGCAATTGCCAGCGCAGCAATGCTCGTCGCGGCTGCGCTCAAGCGGAGATGTTTATTGCGACCAAGTTCAGACATATCGCGTCGTCCGGTGTTGCGTCAGGAAGAACTCGTGCAACAGGCGGTCCACCTGCAGCAGCCCTTCACGATTGAGCAGGACCTGATCGCCTTCGATGGTCAGAAAGCCCCAGTCCTTCAAACGTTGCAGTGGTTCGGCGAAACGTTTCTCCGGATCGACACCGAACTTCTTTCGGAAGTACGCAAGGCTCAAATGGCCGAGCTTGAGTTGCAGGATGAACTCGCGGATGAACCGCTCGTCGTCGTTCGGCGTGAGTGCGCGGTAAATCGGCAGTTTGCCTTGCTCGATTTGGGCGACGTAAGGATCGAAGTCTGCGTGGTTCTGATAGTGAACGCCGCCGATGTGCCCAAAGCTCGCCACGCCCACTGACAGCAAATCCGCGCCTTCCCACAGTTTGTCGCGATAAACGAACTTCGTCTTCTTCTTGTTCTTCACCGCGGTGTAGGCGCTGGCGACGGTGTAGCCGGCTTTTTCCAGTTCGGCGAAGGCATGACTGACCCATCCGCGCTTCGTCTCCCAGTCGGCGACGGGCGCGACCAGTTTGCCTTCGGCCTTCATGCGCTGATAAATCGTCGTGTTGTAAGGAACCTCCATCTCGTAAATCGTCACGCTGTCCGGCGACAGCTCGATGGTCTTGCGCACGTTCTCCCGCCAGTTCTCCTCGGTTTCCTCGACCATGCCGGCGATGAGGTCGATGTTGACCTGCGGAAAGCCGATTTCGCGCGCGTAAGTATAGGCGCGGGCGATTTCCTTGCTGTGATGCGCGCGACCGTTGATTTCGAGGATGTGATCGTCAAAATTTTCAACGCCCAGGCTCAGGCGCGTGACGCCGAGTTCACGAATCGCCTTCAATTTGTGGTCCGTGAGCGTGCCCGGCTCGGCCTCGAAGGCGACTTCCTCCGCCTCTTCCCATGGCAGCATGGACTTCATGCCGTTGGTCAAATGTTTGAGCTGGTCCACCGAGAGATACGACGGTGTGCCGCCGCCGAAGTAAATGAAGTTTGGTTTACGTCCGCCGATGAACGGTTTGGCCGCGTAAATCGCCATCTCCCTGAGCACGGCTTCGATGTAGTTCTTGATCGCCGCTGAATCCTTGTCCGTATAGACCTTGAAGTAGCAGAAGTGGCAGCGTTTCCGGCAAAACGGAATATGCACATAAATGCCGAGCGGGACACCGGGCTTCGGCGGGCGCTCCATCGCGGAATACACTTCCGGCGTGAACTCCGGTTTCCAGAATGAAAACGGCGGATAGTTCGAGACGAAGTAATTGCCGACCGTCGTCTGTTTCTCCAGCGGCGGGGCTTTTGGAGTTTCGGCTGCAATGGTGCCAGTGCTCATATTTCAAAAATGCCGCATTCGTACTAAGTCATAATGAAAGGGGCCTCAAAAACTCGCTGGCGTTCTCAGAGAGATTCACTTCGTATTCGCCGTCCTTCACATAAACGCCCTTCATCTGTTTCTCCCAAATCTTCTCTGCGTGATACCAAGTCTTTCTGGAAAGAGTGTCGGCCAAATCACGGATCTTCTCGACTTGGATGTTCCTCGGGAAAATCACAGAGACGGCAAAACGGACATTCCCGTTGGAAACGAAGGCTACAATTTTATTGAGCGATTCATTGGTTGCCGTTGTCGGTCCGTCAACGTCGGTGTGGGCATGAATCTTGTCACGCATAGTAATCAATGAAGCATGAATATCCTTGAATTCACTGGGAACAATATCTTCCCCAACGCGAACCTCCTTTCTCTGTTTCAAAGGTTTGCCGTAAAGAGTGTGAAGCGCAGTCATGAGCGGGATGTGCAAAGGATGAGGCTGCTCGATCCTTTCATTCACAAGGAATTCACTTAGGCTCTTAACCTGCTCGAAGGTAATGGACGCATGCTGCCACTTCCAAAACTCCGATCGGACGTTGTGAGGGGCATTTTGCATTACGCATTTTATTTTGGCGGCTTCAACCCAAAGCAATACACACTCCCATCATCACTCCCGACGACAATCCTGCCATCCACCACCGCGGGTGAACTGCCGATCGGTTTGCCGATTTCATAAGCCCAGAGCTGCTTGCCCGTCGTCAGTGACACGACGTAAAGCCGACCATCGTCCGACCCGACGACTACTTTGTCGCCGACCACGACCGGCGAACTGTCCACCTTTCCTTGCGTGCTAAACGCCCAGATAGCTTCGCCCGTGTCGCGCTTCACGCAATGCAGACGCTTGTCGCGTCCGCCAAACACGACGCGATCCTTCGTCACGGCAGGCGAGGCGAAGTAGGGAAAGTCCCGG
This sequence comes from Candidatus Angelobacter sp., assembly GCA_035607015.1. Classification (NCBI taxonomy): domain Bacteria; kingdom Pseudomonadati; phylum Acidobacteriota; class Terriglobia; genus Candidatus Angelobacter; species Candidatus Angelobacter sp. The sequence continues at coordinate 13,360 of DATNDF010000134.1, forward strand.
TCTTTGAACGTCCAGGCGCGCTCGCCTTTGTCGAGGTCAATGCAAAGAAACTCGTTTTCGTAGTGGCCGAAATAGGCGCGATTGTCCGCCACCGCCACCGAACCGGCGATCGGCGCGCCGACCTCGACCTCTTTGACCTGCTGCCCGTCGGCCAGCGAGATCAGGTGCAACAGTCCGTCGCATCCACCAAAGCCGGTCTTGCCCTCGAACACTGCGGGTGAGCCGTTGATGTAATTGCCCGTCTCGTAAACCCAGTTCGTCCTGCCCGTGGCGGCATCGAGGCAGTGCAGCTTGAAATCGTAGCTGCCTACCAGCACCCAGTTCGCGCCGCCCTTCGGAGATTTCACCCAGTTTGGCGCGCCGAGGATTTTGTCTCCGGTCTCGTATTTCCACAGTTGCTTGCCGGTTGCCGCGTCCACCGCGTAAAGCGAATTGTCCGTCGAACCGAAAAACACTTTTCCGTCGAGCACGAGCGGCGAGGAATCGACCGGTCCGCCGGTTTTGGCCGCCCAAATCTTTTTCCCGCCCGACAGTTCGAGCGCGAAGACATTGCTGCCACCCGAGCCGATGAACACGCGGCCATCCACGATCGCCGCCGAGGATCTGACCGGTCCGCCCGTGTTGAAGCTCCAGAGCAGCGACAACTTGTCCGGCAGGGTGCCCGCAGCGACGCCGGTCAGCGCCGGATTGCCCCGAAACATCGGCCAGTTCGCGCCCGTCTCACGATCTTCCGACGCGTGCGTGTCGAGCGTGGCAATGAAAATTGCCGCGGCAGCCGCCAGATTCAGGTTGGTCGAACGCGCAGATTTCATAAAAAAGCCCTTCGTGGGTTTTCCACATTTCATCGTTGCTGCCCCACATCGGAAGGGTTCCCGGCTGGTGAAAGTATTCAACAGACGGGCGGCTTTGGCAACCGCATAATACCTATACGTATTATTTTGGCCGTTCCGGAGTTTCAACAGACCTGCGTCGTCGGACCCGGAACCCGTCCCGCCAGAGGATATTTTCGTCGCGATACGGGCGCGCTTTCAGATTTCTTTGAAACTTTCCCCTTCATTTTCCGTCGTTACCTTATTAGATTCTAAGCTAGATGAAGCGCCCTTTGACCATTGCAGTGCTGTTTTTTTTGTTGATCGCGCATCGTGTCGCACAGGCCGGAATCACGCCTGAGCAAGCGAGATCCCTGCCGCCGCCGGCGGACCGCCAGGTCGATTTTGCGGCGGAAATCAAGCCGATCTTCGAATCGAGCTGCATCAAGTGCCACGGTCGCGGACGAACGAAAGGCGACCTG
>DATNDF010000135.1 GCA_035607015.1 Candidatus Angelobacter sp.
CCGAGATAGGTGTGCCCTCGATTGCCCTTGTAGAATTTGTCTTCCCATTGCACCACCATGCCGAGGTGCTGGTTGTTCAGGATCAGCGCTTTCGCCGCGATTTTCTCGATGTGCGCGGTTGCGAGTTCCTGCACGTTCATCAGAAACGAACCATCGCCGTCGATGTCAATGACCTGTCTGTCCGGGCACGCGACCTTCGCTCCCAGCGCGGCCGGATAACCGTAGCCCATCGCGCCCAATCCGGCGCTGGTCAGGAACTGCCGGGGGAACTTGAACTGATAGTACTGCCCGGCCCACATCTGGTGCTGACCGACGCCGGTTGTGAGAATCGCCTCACCCCCGGTCAGTTCGTACAGAGTCTCAATGACCATCTGGGGCAGGATGACCTCGCTGGACCTGCCGCCCATGTGATCGCGCATGTGCTGCGATTTGAGCACTTCCTCCGTCACCCGGTAACGTAATGGCGCTTTCGCCTTCCACGCGGCAATCTGCTCATGCCAGACCGCGAATCGTTTTTGAACCGGTCGCTTCCCGACCATTTCGTTCAACCGGTGCAGCGCGTATTTGATGTCGCTGACGAGGGGCAAATGAGCCGGTTTGTTCTTGTTGATTTCCGACGCGTCAACGTCGATATGCACGATTGTCCCGGTCTCGCAGAACTTGTCCACTTTGCCGGTGACCCGGTCGTCAAACCGCACGCCGAAAGCAAGCAACAGGTCGGCGCCGGGCGCAACGTTGACGACCCGCTCGCCGTCCTTTTTGAATTCGCCGCTCACCGCCCAGTTGGCATAGGCGGCGCCATGCATCCCGAGCCAGCGGAGTGAAAGGGGATGAGCCTCCGGGAACGCGCCCACACCCATGATGGTCGTGGTGACGGGAATGCCCGTGGCTTCAGCGAACCGACGCAGCTCCTCGCTTGCGTTGCCGCTGATGATTCCGCCGCCGCAGTAAAGCACCGGTCGCTCGGATTTCTCGATCAGTCCAATGATTTCATTCAGCGCGACGTCATCCGCCTTTTTGTTCGGAGCGTATCCGCGCAAATGGACCTCCGTCGGGAACACGGGCTGCGCCTTCTGTTGCTGAATGTTCTTGGGAATATCAATAATCACCGGGCCGGGGCGCCCCGATTGTGCGATGAGAAACGCTTCTTTGACGACCCGGGCAATGTCGTTGATGTCCGTAATCAGATAGCTGTGCTTCACAATCGGGAGCGTCAGCCCGAAAATGTCCGTCTCCTGGAACCCGCCCTTGCCGATCATCGCCTGCGGAACCTGGCCGGTGATGGCCACGACGGGAATCGAATCCATGTAGGCATCGGCGATGCCGGTGACGAGATTCGTCGCACCCGGACCGCTGGTGGCCATGCATACGCCTGCGCGCCCCGACGCCCGCGCGTAACCTTCCGCAGCGAACGCGCCGCCCTGTTCGTGCCTTGGCAGCACCGTGCGAATCTTTTTTGATCGCGTGAGCGCCTGGTGCAGTTCCATGCTCGCGCCGCCAGGATAGGCGAAAATGGTGTCAACGCCTTCACGCTCGAGCGCGGCAACGAGGATTTCGCTGCCCTGCATCGTCGGGCCAACTTCGGCGCGTTCGCGGGGTTCTGCCGCTTTGGTGTCAGTTGTCGTTTTACTCATGTTTTATTTGTGATTTGCGGCCAGTGACGACGCGGGCAAAGAAAAAACCCACGACCGTTGCCAGCCGTGGGTTTTTGTCGAAATTGCTTCAGGCGCGACAAGCCACGGCTGCATCGCCAACTACGACGACCACCAGATTCAAAGCCTGCAGCGCTGCCACATTCATTGGCGGAAGCTAAGCAAATGACCCCCGTGAGGTCAAGCGTTCATTGCGGGACAACTGGCGATCGGGCGATTCCGGTGAACTATTGGCCGGCCAGCATAATCGAAGTCAACTTCCGGTAGCGGGGACCTTCGGACAACAGTTCGCTTTGCACCAGCTCAACCTCGCAGATCATCCATCCGCCCAAAGGAGGGACCGTCACGCGCTCGACGGACTCGCCCACTTTGCGCGCGGCACGGCCTGACACCTTGACCCGGCCAATCGTCAGGTGTGGCCGGAACCCACGTCGCTCGCCGCATTCGCAGAAACGTCCCGTTTCCGTTTGGATCCGGTTCTGAAGCGTCTCCAGAAATTCCAACTCGCCGCCCATGCCGATCCAGATGACGCGCGGAACCTTCGTGTTCGGAAAACAACCAACGCCTTCAAGCGTGAGCCTGAACGACGCCATGCCGTCGCACGCGCGGTTCGCCGCCGCGACGACGCCGTCCAGTTTTACGTCCGGGATGTTTCCAAGAAATTTGAGTGTGATGTGAAGCTGTTCCGGTTTAATCCAGCCGACGGCATTGTCCGGCAGTGCGGATCGCAGTTCATCTTGAGTGGCTTCGAGTTTTTTTGCCAATTCGGCCGCCGGGGTGATGGCGATGAACGTCCGAACATTTTCTGTTGGCGGCACGCCCATACGTGATCTCATTACGCTGGCTCCTGCTGACTGATGCAGTGGAACGAACCAAGGCCCCAAATCAGGTCCGTTGAGTCAATCCCGATGACACGCCGGTCCGGAAAAACCCGGCGCAGGATGGCCAATGCCTCCGAATCGTTGGGGTCGCGATACGTCGGGACGACGACGAT
>DATNDF010000136.1 GCA_035607015.1 Candidatus Angelobacter sp.
CGACGTGATGAGCAGCACCATGCCCAGGATCCAGAAGGTCTGGCCGTTCGGATGGTGCGCCGGGTCGGCAAGCGTCGCCAGCGGCGAATAGGAAGTCCAACCCGATCGCGCGGCGCCACCCGGAATGAAAAAGCTGAAGAACATCACCACGCCGCCGAGGAAGTAACTTTGATAGCTGACCATGTTGACGCGCGGAAACGCCATGTCCGGCGCGCCAATTTGCAGCGGGACGACGAAGTTGCCGAACGCCGCGAAGGCAATGGGCACGATCGCCAGAAAGACCATGATCGTGCCGTGCATTGCACCGAACGCATTGTAGAGGTCCGGTTGCATCACGCCGCCGTTGGCCATTTCCTCGCCCAGGACTTTCAGAAGGAGGTCGCCGATAATCGGAATCGGTTTGCCCGGATACGCGATCTGCCAGCGCATGAGCATCATCAGGCAAAAGCCAAAAAACAGAAACATGAGGCCCGTGATACCGTATTGAATACCGATGATCTTGTGGTCCGTGGAGAAAATGTACTTGCGCCAAAAGCCCGGCTGCTCGTGATGGGCCTCATGGCCGGTGTGATGTTCCGTCTGTTGAGTGGTTGGCTGCATGACTGTCTTCGTTTTTCTGACGTCCGCCTGAAACCGGAAAACCGGGCGCGGAATTGAGGGGCGATAATTAACGTCGCCCTCTTTCCGGTGTCAACGCGAATGCTTCATTATTTGATCTTGTCCAATACCATCAGGCCGAGCAAGAGCGGCAAATACAGGATCGACGCGTAAAAAAGCTGCCGGGCGCGCGTCAGCGTCAACTCGCGGGAAAACTGGACCGCCTGCCATAGAAACGCCATGCCGAGGATCAATGCGCCGAACAGGTATATCGGCCCGGTCAGTTTGAACAAAAAGGGACAAAGACTGACCGGCAGCAGACCGAGCGTATGACTGACCGTTTGGCCCGCCGTGCGCCGCCCATCGGAGTCGAACACCGGCAGCATCGCGAAGCCCGCCTTCGCATATTCGTCCCGATACATCCAGGCAATCGCCAGAAAGTGCGGCAGTTGCCAGAAAAACAAAATGGCGAACAAAGACCAGCCTTCCACGTTGATTTCACCACGCGCTGCGGTCCATCCCATCAACGGCGGCAGGGCTCCGGGAATTGCGCCGATCGCCGTGTTCAACGTGGTGACGCGTTTAAGCGGCGTGTAGATGAAAAGATAGCTCGCCAGCGTGATGGCGCCCAGCACGCTCGTCTCGAGGTTCACTGCCAGAGCAAGGTAGATCAATCCTCCGGCCGAGCTGATGCCACCGAATATCAGGACCGTGTCAGCTTGCAGGCGTCCGGAAGGAAGCGGCCGGTCTTCGGTTCGCCGCATTCTTGCGTCGAACTTGCGCTCGATCAATTGATTGAGCGCCGCCGCCCCGCCCGCCACCAGGGCCGTGCCCGCCAGCGCGCGCAGCATCAGCAGATAATCCATCGCCCCCCGAAACCCGACATAGAAGCCCACCAATGTCGTCAACAAAACCAGGAACGTCAGCCGCGCCTTGAGCAGCTCACTGAAAACCGCGACGCGGCCCTTGTCGGCGACGACCACCACGGGAATGGATTGAGCGGTTGCCTTCATCGCTGCTTCAACGGACGTTGGGCGCGGCATTCGCTCCCCCCGCGAACGGGACGGCTCCCGACTCTCCTTTTGCCGCCACTTGCACCGACATTGCGGTCCGCACCAGACATCGGAACGAAACGATGGAAAGCATGGCCCCGGTCATCAGCGACAGAGCGCCAACCGCGACGTGCGCGGTGGCGACGTCGGCCGATTTTCCGGTCCAGATCGTTCCCGCACCCAACAGAATTTGAGTCATAATCAGCACCAGCCAGGCAGTCGAAATTCGTGCCAGCGGATTTTGCCAGCCAAGGTTCCTTCGCGTCAACCATGCAGCAAGGGCGACCATGCAGAGAATCGCGAGGGCGACAATCCGGTGTACCATTTGCAGCACCACCTGGAATGCCGTGATGGGATTGACCGCATTTATTTCAACGCGATTTTGATTGTAGCGAATGATGGAATCCGCATCCGTGGCCGGCCACACCTTTCCGTATGCGGCCGGGAAATCCGGAATCGCGAGACCGGCGTGCTGATGGCGCATGGTCGCGCCCAGCATCAACTGGCCGAAGATCAAAAACGTCGCAACCAGAAACAACCGCCGCAGACCGGTGCTGTCTTCGACGGGCCTTTGCAGCGCAGCAGCGCTCGCCCACCACCGGTTCGTGAACAGTGCAATGGCGGCGGTGAGGACGAAAAAAAGCTGCCCAAGCGTCGCATGAAAGATTCCGAGTTCATCCTTGAACAAGACCACTCGCAGACCGCCGAGCACCCCTTGCAACACGATGGCAAAAAACGCCGCCACCCCCAACCAGCGCAGCCAGCGGCGAGACTCCTTGAGCCAGAGCCACACCGCCAGAATTGTGGTCAGTAATCCCACCCCCGACGCCACCAGACGATGCGTGTGTTCATAGAAAATGTTGCCGACCCATTTGGAAATCGGGAAAAAGAATGGATTGTACCCAAAGGTATTCGGCCAGTCGGGCACGGCCATGCCCGCGCCGTGGCTCGTCACCAGGCCGCCGAAACAGATGAGCACGAGTGTGGCGGCAGCAGTAAACGCTGCAAACCGGGCCAGGCGCGGATTATCCGTCGATCGGGTCATGGACTCAAAATCAAGCAAGCTTCACAGGCTGAAAAAGCAAACCGCCGTGGAAATCCTGACCACAGCGGCCTCGTTTGAAGAAGAAGAGCAGCAGCGCGACCCCGCCGCCTACTTCTTCAGTTCAATCGTAAAATCGGCTTTCGTATCGCCCTTTACCGTAATCTCCTGGCTGACGCCCGGATTCGCCATGTGCGTTTTTACGTGATACGCCTCGAGGGTGTATTTGCCGTCGGGCACGCCGGAAATCTTGAAGTTGCCATCCTTGTCGGTCACAGCAAAAAACGGATGATCCAGGACGCCGACGTAGGCGAACATCCAAGGGTGAACGTCGCACTTGAAGCGCACGACCACTTCCGGTTTGTCGAAACTCTTTTCGTTCACCTGGTCTTTGATGGGCTGGGCAAAATTGAACTCCTTGTTCAATTTGGGAGTGGCATGGACGTTGTGCAACGTGGTGTCTGAATTCTTGATTTTGAATTTCTGGTTGACCATCACTCCTGAAACATAAGGCTCGTACAAACAGCCGATCTGATCGATCGTCGGCGTCTCACTGGGCGTCGGAAACGATTTTCCCTCCAGACCGCTCTTGATGTAAACAAACACGTTCGCCAGACCTCCATCCTTGCCGACCAGATAGTGGCGCGTCGTGACCGCCTCCGAATGAGCGGCGCCGCACTTTGGATCAGCGGCCATGTCGATTTTGATTTCTGGCGGCGGCGTGCCCTTGAGCACAACCTTGCCCGTGATGTCGCCGGCGAAAGCGGCAGACGCCGAAACAACGAACGCCAGTATGGTGAGGAGTTGGGTTTTCATAGGTTCACGCGCGTTTTTCATGACAAATCTCGTTGACGCTATCACCCGAAAAACGGCCCAGCAAGCGATTTGTGAAATGTTTCACAAACTCTACTGTTCGCTGTTAGGACGCTGCATATCACCGGGTATTCAGGGAGGTTTTGGCAAACTTTTCCGGGACTGGAGGATTGAGTCGTCATAAACTCTCCATCACTCGCGCCATCGCCAGGGCCGTCCTTGCCGCCTCCGTGCCACGATTGTGCTTGCTGCCCAGGCACCGAACCCGCGCGTGCTCCTCCTTTTCGAAGACAAACACACCATGGACAACCGGAATCCTGTGCAGCACTTGAATCCGGGCGAGCGCGTGAGTCACGCCCCAGCCAACATGTTGCGCGTGGGTCGTCTGGCCTTGAAAAACAACTCCGAGACACACGATGGCCGAGAAGGGCGGCATGGACTCCGCGAGCTTCGCGGCCACGGCCGGGATCTCGAACGAGCCGGGCACGCGGACGATCCTGATTGTTTTTGCGCCGCCTCTGGCCAGTTCCCTTTTCGCCGCACGCAACATGGCGTCAACGTAGCGTCCGTTGTAACGCGCTGCGACGATGGCAAACGGGCGATTGGCCGCTCGGACTCTCTTGATCGGAGGTTTCTTCAGCATCTGTCGGCGGCTTCCATGAATCCCTGCTTTTGGCGATCTTCCGTCCGTGAAAAATGATTGCCTCTCATAACAGGTGTCCCAACTTCTCCCGCTTCGTTTTCAAGTATCGCGAGTTGTGCGGATTGGGTTTGACGCGAATCGGGACCTGCTCGACGATTTCGAGGCCGTAACCTTCCAGTCCCACCACCTTCCTCGGGTTGTTGGTCAGCAGGCGGATGGTTTTCAAACCCAGGTCGCAAAGAATCTGGGCCCCAAGTCCGTATTCCCGCAAATCCATTCCATAACCCAGTTTACGGTTTGCCTCGACCGTGTCGTAGCCCTGCTCCTGCAATTTGTAAGCCTTGATCTTCGGCGCCAGCCCGATCCCCCTGCCCTCCTGCCGCATATAGACGATGACGCCCCGGCCTTCCTCCGCCACCTGGCGCATGGCCTGATGCAGTTGCGGGCCGCAGTCACAACGCTTCGATCCGAACACGTCGCCGGTCAGACACTCGCTATGGACGCGCACCAGCACGCTTTTTCTGCCGGCCACTTCGCCACGCACCAGCGCCAGATGATGCTGACCGTCCACCTTCGAGCGGTAAAGATGCAAATCGAAATCGCCGTAATCCGTCGGCATTTTCACCACTTCCATCCGTTCGACAAGCTTTTCGCGCGCACGCCGGTATTTGATCAGATCCTCGATGGTGCAGATTTTCAGGCCGTGGGTTCTGGCAAACACGGTCAGCTCGCTCAGCCGGGCCATCGAACCATCATCGCTCATGATCTCGCAGATGACCCCGATGGGCCGGCAACCTGCCAGTTTCACGAGGTCCACCGCCGCTTCCGTGTGGCCCGCCCGCTGCAATACTCCACCTGCCTTGGCTCGGAGCGGAAAAACGTGTCCGGGTTGCACCAGATCATCTGGTACGGCTGTCGGGTCAGCCATGACTTGAATCGTACGTGCGCGATCAGCCGCGCTGATGCCGGTGGTAATGCCGGTCGCGGCATCCACGCTTACTTGAAAATCGGTTTTAAACGTCTCGCGGTTCTGTGTGACCATCCTTTCGATGCCCAGTTGTTGCAGCCGGTCCCCGGTCGTCGGCACGCAGACCAGTCCGCGGCCGTGCTTGGCCATGAAATTGACGGCCTCCGGCGTCGCGTGCTCGGCGCCCATGACGAGATCGCCTTCGTTCTCGCGATCCGCATCGTCCACGACGACGACCATCCTGCCTTTCCGCAGGTCTTCGACGACAGCCTCAATGGAAACAAACGCCTTTTTCATCACCGGCGCCGAATCTAACCGGAAGCGCCACCCGTGCCAGCAACAAAAAAACCTCCGGGGTTTCCAGAGGTTTGACCGTGCAAATGACCAAAGTCCGTCAGGCCGCCGCAACGGGCGCAGGATTTAACGCAGCCAGCTCGGCCTCGAACAATTCCCGCGTCCGGCTTTTCACGTCTGCCATCGGAACCTGCCCGGCGTCCGCTTTCTTGAGCAGGTTTTTCTGCGCGAGGTAATCCTTGTTCGTGACCCCGGCCTTGCTCTGCAACATGCGCCACGCTTTGCGCCGTTCAACGCCGAACAGCACCATCTGCCGCGACACGGCGAAAAACTTCAGCTTTCCGTTCACGTCAGCCTTGATGTAACAGCCAAAATTCCGGACGAAACTGCGGTGGTTCGGATCGAACACGCGGCGGTAAATCACATCGTCCTGGGTGATCAGAACGAGCATGTCGTCGAGGAGCGTCAGCTTTCTGGCCTCTTCTTCGGAGACGGCCTTCAGGTGTTTGCGGAAGCGGCCCTCTGTGAGCGCCCAATGCGCGACGGTGAAACTGTAATCTTCACCGGTCGCCTTGAACTTCGTGCGCCACCAATCGCGATCGACCGTCGGATTGCCCTTGAGGTCGAATGCCTCCTGTGAGGTTTCGCCCTTGCGCGGGTTGAAAACGAATTCCGGCATGCCGCGCGCGTCGCGCACCATTTTGGCCTGGTCAGCGCTCATGTTGTCACTCACGCCGTGCTCCGGCTGGCAGGTGGTGTAGGCCTGGAAGAATGCGGTGCCCCGGTATTCAAGACCGTCGAGCATCGCCTTGTACAGCTTGGCGGCGTTGGCCATGGAAACCTGCGCGACGAACGGTGATCCGTGTCCGCTGGTGAACGCTTCAGCGACATTTTTTTTCTCAATCAATTTGCCCTGCGAGGCGACACCGAACTGGTTCATGTCATAGCCGCCCAGCATCGTGGAGGAATCAGAATTCTGGCCGCCCGTGTTCGAATAAACCTGCGTGTCGAGCATGAGCATCTTCACGTTCGGACGATTCTGCAGCACGACCTTCGAAACATTCTGAAAGCCGATGTCTCCAAACGCGCCGTCGCCACCGATGACCCAGACCTTCGGCAGTTCGCGAATCTCCTGATCGGTCATCAACGTGTCGTCGAGATGCGTGAGCGCGAAATAATCAGCTTCGGAAATCACCGCGTCACCCCTGTCGAGGAGAGCGTCACTCATGCGTTCGGGGACGACCGAACGGCGCGCGTGATTGACAATGACCGACTCGGCCAGAAGCCAGGAAATCGTCGCGCCATCCTGGAACAACGAATTCATCCAGGGATACGGATGCGGGTTCGACGGCGGCGTGGAGCCATAGACCGTGTTGCAACCCGTGCTCGCGCCCATCATCATTACGGACATTCCGTTGGCCCGGCGGCCGTCAACCGCCTGAAGTTCCTTGTGATTGAAAGCGTCCTGCCGCAGGACTGCGACGAGACCCCCGCCGATTTCCTCATCCGAAATCGGCCCATGCTTGACTTCGTAATCGGCGATCCGTTTGGCCGTATCGTCGTCATCTTCGCCGCCAAGGCCCATCACGACGTGGGCGACGCTTCTGCGAAAGAGTTGATATTGTTTTTCATCTCGCGCTTTCAATTCCAGCAGCCTGGCGACGCCCTCTTTTTCCATGCGCTCGGCCTTCGCGCGCAAACGATCCGCTTTCCGGTGATAAATCGGCCGCATATACGCCTCAGTGACCGAAGCCGCGGCCCGGAGGATGCTTTTCTCGCCGCAGCCGGCGCAGGCGCCGTCGCCGGAAACCAGCGCTTCGTAATTGCGCCGCACCATCAGATGGTTTCGCAGCGTCGCCTCGCGCGATTGCTCCGGGGAATTATCCGTATAAAGACCAAGAAACTTCTGCGGCGTGTCAGGCAAAAGCCGTGAGAAGATTTGCGCCGTGGTCAGGTGGGCGTTCAATTCTTCCGTTTCGACCGTCATGCGCAAGGCGTCGTGGTCGCCGCAAACCTGCACGCACTCGCCGCACCCCTTGCACAGGTCGGAAACGAAGATTGAGAACAGGCCCCCGGAGCCGGGCGTCTTCTGCTCGAGGGAACGAAAAATCGCGGGTACGTTGTTGTAGGCCAGCGGAAGCTGATCAATGATGCCGGTGAACTCCGCTTTTGCCTTGTCGGCGATTCCGTTCAACGCGCTGACCTCGGCACGGATAATGTCCTTGAAGGGCAGTTTCTCACGCTTTTGCACCATGGCCGACATTTTCGCCCTCGCCCGGTCCTCGACACCTTTCAGCTCGTTCAGCAGCTTCTTCCGTTCTGCAGGATCCTTCACATAATTAAAGGCCGCCGTCCGAAGCACCGTGGAGATGTCCTGCGAAGTATTCGGGAGAGCGGTGTCCGGGCAGGCGGTGATGCATTCCATGCATTGAGTGCAGTTCTCCGCGATGTAAACCGGCGTCTCGCGCCGGGCGACGTACTTGGATTGCGTCGCTCCCGAACCGGCGCCCATCACTCCCACTGAAGCCAGCGCGCCCGCGGGCTGGTGATAACCGAGGCCGCACCGGAACTCGCTGTCGAATTTTCCCAGGGTTTGCAACGGGGCCCGCGGTTTCTGCCCGGCGGGAGCCTGAATGCTCGTGCAGCCCGCTCCGAGGTCGAAGCCTGAGGTCGGGATGATCTGATGTTCGCCCAGAGGGCGGACCGGCGCGTTGCGCATGCTTGAGCGATCCGGGTCTTCCAGCGCGCCGTATTTGATTTCCTGCACGCGCGAGAAGCCCTGGGTCATGACCTCCATGTTCGAGGCCACAACCGCATCGCCGAAGCGACCGAACTTTTTGACGTATTGCTTGTTGACCGTTTCGCGAAACATCTCCTCGTTGATGCCGTTGTCCTGGAGAAAAGACGAAACGCGAAAGAATGCGCCCAGGAACGAGTTTCCCTGCATGCGCAATTGCAACTCGCCGCGGTCGGTGGCTTTGCGGGCGATCTCGAAACCCGGAAGAATGTAAACCCGGATGTTGTTGTCTTTGACGAATTTTCGGTGGTGGGCGGGGATTCGCTGCCAGGCCACTTCGGGTGAATCACTGGACTCCCAAACCAGAGAGCCTCCTTTATTCAACCCTTCCAGCGGGTTCGTGTGCGTGAACGCCTTCGGATCGCAGCACAGCACGACGTCCACATGATTCAGTTCGCAATTAACGCGAATGCGTTCAGGAGCGACCACCAGATAGTAATTCGTCGGCGCCCCCTTCTTTTCGGAGCCGTACTTCGGATTCGCCATGACGAACAGCTTCTCCTTCAACCGGCCTTCCTCGTCGTATTCCGGGTTGCTGTGTGAAATCAAATCGCCGAATTCGCCAATGATCGAGCCGAGATTCTTGCCCGTGGTGATCATGCCCCATCCGCCAATCGAATGAAAGCGCACCGCAATGGCCTTGTCGGGCAGTAGCGACGGCGTGTCCTTCGAAATCACGGCATACGGATGGTCCACTCCGAGCACAAAGTAAGTAGCGCCGTCAGCGGCGCCCTTGCCGTCTTTGCGGCGCGTCTGACCGGTGGCATACTCGTAGGCGCCAAGGACGTGCTCGGGCCGGAAATCACGCGAGCCGATACCGTAGGACCCGCGGAAAAGACGGGGAGTCTCCTCCGCCTTGAGGGGCGGCAAATCACCACCGAACCTCAGGGCCTCCTGTGCCTTGCCGAGCGCGACGCGGATGTCGCGCGCGAGGGGATTGTCGCCGGCCAGACCTTCGTCGGTGCGCTCCAGAATGATGACGTTCTTCTTGCCTTTGAGGGCCCGGATCACTGCCGCTTCAGGAAACGGGCGAATCACGTTGATGTGAATCGAGCCGGCCCTGGCAAGCCGTTGTTCACGCAAATAGTCGCACGCGGCCTCAATGTTCTCCGCAGCGCAGCCGAGCGACACGAACACGGTGTCGGCATCGTCGGTCCTGTATTCGGAAATCAGTCCGTATTGGCGGCCGGTGAGCCGGGCGAACTCCTCATACGCCTGTTCGAGAAAGCTCAAAATCGGCTCGTTGAAATTGTTCCGGCGCGCCACGACACCGTTCATGTGATGTTCCTGATTTTGCACCGGCCCAAGGAGGACGGGGTTTTTCAGATCCATCATCTCCGGCACCCGGCGGCGTTTCAGGCCGAACAACTCCCGCTGGGCCGGGGTCGGACAATCGATCAGGTCCCACGGCGCTCCCAAGAATTCGCGCAACAGATCTGCCTCCGGCGCAAGATAGGTTCTCTCCGAATGCGTCGTGAGCATGCCATCCTGGATATTCATGCCGGGATTGAGGGAAAGCTCGTTCACCCTTCGAAGAATGATGCCCTGGTCAGCCGCCTGCTGGGCGTCCTTCGACACGAGCATCGTCCAGCCGGTATCGAGCGCCGCATAAAAATCGTCATGACCGCAGTGAACGTTCAACGCGTGCTTGGTAAGCGCGCGCGCGCCGATTTCCAGCACCATCGTGGAGAGTTTCCCCGGCGCGTGGTAGTACTGCTCCATCGCGTACACGATGCCCTGGCCCGAAGTAAAATTGACCGTCCGCCTGCCCGTGACGGAGTAGGCGGTTGCGCCCCCCTGGGCGGCGTGTTCGCCCTCGGTTTCGACCGCAATCTTCTGCTGGCCCCAGACATTCAATTCGCCTTGCGCGAAGGATTGCTGATAAATCTCGCCGCCCTCGGTCGAGGGTGTGATCGGATAAAAGACACCACCTTCCGTGATGCGCGTTTCTACGTACTGCGTGACCAACTGGTTGCCGTTGCACGTGACGCGAACACCGGGATACTTTGGCGCGTGCCTGACTTTTCGGTCCGCCGCCGCAACTTTCGTTTCGGGCAGGGCTGCTTCACTAATCATATTGAAGTTTGGTTCAGAACATCTCGCTCCGCAAGTGAACAACGGTCCGCTTCCGGGCATTCTTACCAACCCAGTGTAAACATTCCACCCGCGCCGACAAGAGCCAAAAGAAAGGAATTCGGATGCGGCGGGAATCAAAAGGAAGTCGGAATGGGGCGCCACACGCTTCACAGGCGGCGGATCGCACCCTGCGCCCGATTCCCGGCCCATCAATCCGGTTCGCTGCCAGTCCCGACGATTCCTTCCACCAGAGAATCGTGCCTGCCCTCCAATGTGTCCCGGGCAATCCGATAGCCCTGCGAATCAGTATTGAGACGCAAACCTCGAAACGACCGTTCGATTCGTAAGCGGGACGACCGGCAGAAATAGTCAGCGAGGGACACCGGGCCGCCCACTGTCTTGTCGGGGCCGTTGATGGCGTCCGCCCGCGCGCACGTCGCCGCAATGGCAAACAACTCCGTGCCGATATCGACAAACCGGCCGAGCAACACCTGCTCCCGTTCAAGCTTCGGGCCACGCCGCAACATCGCGTGAAACAGCGCCCGCCCAAGCCGGCGGCCGGTGCGCTCCGCATACCGCAAATGTTTTTCCAGCACGCTCGACTCCAGAAACCGGGTCCTCGACGGCCGCAGCGAAGGCAACCACTGCCCTGGATACCAACGCGCGTAAAACCATCCCGCCTTCAGGGCGGCTTTCATCCGCTGCGCCATCGCGAGCTGCGAGTTCAACGCTGCACCGGCGACTTTCAGATGCGGGTCCAGCGCCTCGCGCGCGATGAAGAGCCGCATGATTTCACTCGACCCTTCGAAAATAGTATTGATGCGGCTGTCGCGGAAAAGCCTTTCCACCGGTACCGGTTTCTCGCCACGCGACTTTAATGAGTCGGCCGTCTCGTATCCGCGGCCGCCCCGAATCTGCATCGCGTCATCAACGATGCTCCAGGCCGCTTCACTACCCCACATTTTGCACATGGCAGCTTCAAGCCGGATGTCCGCCTTCTTGTCGCGATCCACCAGACTGGCGGTGTAGAGAGTCATCGCCTCCATGGCAAAGGTGTTCGCCGCCATCCGCGCGATTTTGTCCGCGATCGCGGCGTGTTTGCCGATGGGCGCGCCCCATTGCACGCGTTCGCCGGCCCATTTCTTCACAATGTCGAGGCAACGTTTTGATAATCCAACGCACGCGGCCGGCAGCGTGAGGCGGCCCGTGTTCAAGGTTGAGAGCGCAACGCGCAGTCCCTTTCCCTCCGCCAGCAAAATGTTTTCGTGCGGGACAACAACGTTTCGAAAACGGATCACCCCGTTGTACAGTGCCTTCAGTCCCATGAACCGGCAGCGATGCACGACTTCCACCCCCGGCCAGTCCATCTCCACGATGAAAGCGGTGATCTGATTCTTTTGCTTCCCATTAACAATCCTTGGCGGCGTCTTCGCCATAACGATGATGACGCCCGCCTTGGTGCCATTCGTGCACCAGAGCTTCTCTCCGTTCAGGACGAAATGTCCGCCGCCGGGTGAAGGTTCGGCATGCGTCTCCATCGTGGCCGGGTCGGAGCCAACGTTGGGTTCGGTCAACGCGAATGCCGAGATTTCACCTCTGGCAAATCGCGGAAGGTATTTGCGTTTCTGCTCCTCGGTTCCAAACAGGATCAGCGGTTGCGGAACGCCGATGGATTGATGCGCTGAAATCAACGCGGTCAGATTTCCGCAATGGCTTCCTAAAAGCATCGCCGCCCGGCAATAGTTCGTCTGGGACAGGCCGAGGCCGCCGTAGGCTGGTGGAATTTTGATGCCAAACGCGCCCATTGCGCCCAGTTCCTCGATAACCCCGGCCGGGATTTCACCCGTACGGTCGATTTCATCGGGGTCAACTTTTTCGCGCAGGAACCTCTCCAGGCGCTGGAGGAACGCATCACCCTGGTCGCGGTCTTCCGGGTTTTGCCTGGGAAAAGGAACAAGCGCGTCGAAATCACACCGGCCCATGAACAGACCGGCGGCAAAACCGACCCGCTCACCGGCGGCGTCCCGCGCAGCCTCGGTCAGTTCCAGGGCCGCTCGCTGGCCAACGGACATTTTCGAGGTATCGATCAGCGGCGCCTGATCCTCGATCGCTGATTTCGCCTCTGGCTTCCGGGCAGGTGCGGAGGGCGTTGTGTTCATCGTCCGGCTCCCTTCTCAGAATAAAATCGCCTTTTTTCGGCCGCAGCGTCTTGCAGCAAGGCGCACGGCGCGAAATGTGCAGATCCTGCTGCGGCGAGGCGTTTCATTTCGTCAACGATTTTTCCGATGCCAACCCGTTCCGCATAACGCAGCGGCCCACCGCGGAATGGAGCGAAGCCTGTTCCCATGATCATCGCAAAGTCCACATCCGCTGGTTGGGCGACGATTTTCTCCTCCAGGCAACGGGCCGCTTCGTTGACCATCAACAGAACCATACGCCTTTGCAGTTCTTCAGGGGCGAAATCTTTCGCCCAATCGCCTTCCTGAAACACGCCAAGCCCGGAGTTGGTCACGGGGGTTTTCGCGTTATAGAGATAGAAGCCCCGTTCGTTCTTGCGCCCGTGCAACCCTGCTTTGAACATCCGGGACAACACACCCGGTGCGTGCATCTGGTTTTTGAATTGTTCCTGGAGCTCGGTTGCCACGTGATGCGCAACGTCCACGCCCACTTCGTCGATCAACCGTAGTGGACCCATGGGCATGCCAAACTCCAGCATCGCCGCGTCAATGTTTTCCACACTTGCGCCCGCTTCGAATAGTTGTCCGGCTTCCATCAAATATGGCATCAGAATCCGATTTACAAGAAACCCCGGACTGTCCTTGACCACCACGGGCAGTTTGCCGATCCGCTGGATGAACCGCAAGGCACGTTGTGCGACTTCCACGCTCGTTTGTTGCGCGATCACCAGCTCAACCAACTGCATTCGGTGCACCGGATTGAAGAAATGAATGCCAATAACCCGCTCCGGCGACCTCGTGCTCGCAGCAATCTCGCTCACCGACAGGGCCGAGGTGTTGGTCGCCAGAATCGTGTCCGGGCCTGCCGACTCACCGAGCGCGCGAAAAATCTGCTTCTTCAGGTCCATGTTTTCAACGGCGGCTTCGATCATCAGATCGACATTGCGCAACGACGCGTCACTTGCCGCCGGAAAAATTCGATCCAGCCCTGCGCGTGCTTCGAGCCTCGTCAGTGAATGGTGTTTCACGCTTTCGCCGTAAAGCCTGGCAATACCAGTCATTCCCTTCGCGACCCGCTCTGTGTCAACGTCGCGCAAAAGCACCTGCAGTCCACGCGAGCTGAGCCATTGCGCGATGCCGGCGCCCATGACGCCAGCGCCCACCACGCCAACCCGATTGA
>DATNDF010000137.1 GCA_035607015.1 Candidatus Angelobacter sp.
AAACCGCCGGTCGAGGCGCCAAGGTCAACGACCGTCATACCGGCAACGCCGATGTGGAAATGGTTCAACGCGTGTTCGAGCTTGTGTCCCCCGCGGCTGACGAATTTTTCGCCCGCAGTCAACTCGATTCGATCCTTTGCCGTGACTGCGTCGCTCGGTTTTTGCGCCGTGCGGGCGTTGATTCTGACCCGGCCGGCCATGACAGCGCGCTTCGCCTGCTCCCGGCTTTCACACAGGCCGCGTTCGACAAGCGCCTGGTCGAGTCGGGGCATGGCGGGTAGTGGAAATGGGCGGAGTGCGCAAGGGCCTGACAGCGCTCCGGAGCGGGCGGGGTTCATGCCGGGTGCGGCGCTCCGATGTCCGCCTTCAGGCTAGACTTTGCCCTGGACGATTCGGAGTTGAGTGTCGCGATAGACATTGAGAAAGAGGTCATTATCGGCGACGACGCGCTGAACGATCGGGCCAAGGATGTTCGGGCCCAGCAGGCCGAGTTCTTCGCGGTTGACGACGGCATGGACGCTCTGCTGAAAAGCCTGCATCGCGCTGAGTGTGTTCACGGAGCTGCCCAAGAGGATGAAAATGCAGTGGCGGCGCTGAGGCATGGGCATCTGTTGTATGAATTGCAGCGTCAAATTCTCCTCCGGCGCATTGCACGCGAAAAGCTCCTCGATGAGCACGACCTGATACTGGATGCGCCCGAAGCGCAGGGCGAAATCATCGTGGTTGCTGGCCGCATGAACCTTGTAGCCGATCTCCGTCAACACATTTTTGGCTGCGTCCAGCCATTCGGGCGTGCTGAGCGCCAGCAGGGCGGGCTTGTCGTTCGGTCCGATGAATTCGAGTTCGTAGGACATGGCTTATTTCAGTTTCAAGGTCGTGGGAATTGGCGGGGCGCCGGCTTTCTTGCCTTCCTGGAGTGTTTTCATTCGGAGGTTCGAGCCGTCGCTGGTGGCGTCGCCACGCTGCTTTTTGACGTTGTCAATGCCGCGCGAGACGACGCTGCGTTTCGTGCAGTAGAGCAGCGCGGTGTCCTCAGAAACCAGTCCCTCCTCAAACGCGTCGAGGGCGGCGTGATCAAACGTCCGCCAGCCGAACGTGTAGCTGGCCTCGATGATTTCGTAGAACGTCTTGCCTTCGCTTTCGCCAAGTTGAACGCTTTCCTTGGTGCGGAGGTTGGAGCCCATGATTTCGAGCAGCGCCGTGCGGCCGCCGCCGATTTTTGGCGCGAGCCGCTGGCTGACCACCCAGCGCAGCGTGTCGGCGAGGCGCACGCGGACCTGTTCCTGTTCCTCCGGTTCGAACATGCCGACAATGCGGTTGATGGTCTGCCCGGCATCGATTGTGTGTAACGTGGCCAGAACCAGGTGGCCGGTTTCAGCGGCGGTCATTCCGATCTCGACCGTTTCGCGGTCACGCATTTCACCGACGAGGATGACCTTGGGCGCCTGGCGCAACGCGGCGCGAAGCCCGCTGGCGAAAGAGTTGAAATCGATGCCGAGTTCGCGCTGGTTGAACGTGGCCTTCTTCTGCGGGTGAACGTACTCGACCGGGTCCTCGAGCGTAATGATATGGATGGATTTGCCCTCGTTGATCTCGTTCAACAGGGCCGCGAGGGTTGTCGTCTTGCCCGAACCGGTCGCGCCCGTCACGAGGATGAGCCCGGTCTTTTCCTTCGCGATCTGCTGGAATATTTCGGGCATGAACAGGCTTTCCAGGGTCGGAATCTGCGTGTTCAGTTTTCGCAGCACGATGGAATAATTGCCGCGCTGCGCGAAGATGTTGACGCGGAAACGCGCCTTGCTGCTCAATGTGTACGAAGAATCACAGGATCCCGTGCGTAGCAGGTCTTCGGTGAGTCGGCGGCTGCCCCCGATCAGGTTCATCGCAGTCATCTCGGTCTGAAACGGCGTCAGTTTCTCGAGCGGTGGGTCAAGAGGCACCGGCACCAGTTCGCCGAAAGATTCCACCTGGAGCGGCTTGTCCACCGTGAAATTCAGGTCGGAGACCTCCTGCTGGGACTCCAGCATCTTGCTGAGTATAAAATCGAGTTCGTTTCGGCGCATGGTCGGCTCTTTCGGTTAAATCTCGTCGTCGTCCGGAGGTGTGGTGAGGAACTGGCGGAATTTCTTTTTATCAAGACACTTGTCGTACGCTTCCTCGGGAGCGATCCGTTTCATCCTCAAGTGCTCCATGATGGAGTCGTCGAGCGGCTGGTTGCCCAGTTTCTTGCCGACCTGAATCATGCCGGGGATCTGGTGCGTCTTGCCCTCGCGCACGAGGTTGGCGATGGCCGTGGTGAACACCAGGATTTCCATCGACGCCACGCGGCCCTTCTTGTCAATGCGGCGAAACAGGCTTTGGGCGACGATGCCCTTGAGCGACTCAGACAGGGTCGCGCGGATCTTGTTTTGCTGGTCGGCCGGGAAAACGTCGATTATGCGGTCCACGGTCTTGGCGGCACTTTGCGTGTGCAACGTGCCGAACACCAGGTGGCCGGTGCTCGCCGCAGTAAGCGCGAGTTCGATGGTTTCGAGGTCGCGCATTTCGCCGACCAGAACGATGTCCGGATCTTCGCGCAACGCGCCGCGCAGCGCGGCGGCAAATGATTTGGTGTGCACGCCTACTTCGCGATGATTCACCAGGCAGTTCTTGCTTTCGTGGACGAATTCAATCGGGTCCTCGACGGTGATGATATGGTCGCGGCGGTTTTTGTTGCAGTAATCGACAATGGCCGCAAGCGTCGTGGACTTGCCGGATCCGGTTGGTCCCGTCACCACCACGAGGCCCTTGTGCAGCATGGCGAATTTCTTAAGGACGGGTGGAAGCGGGGCGTCGAATTTTTCAAAATCTTCAAACGAAAGGACCTTCGACGGGATCTGGCGGAAGACTCCCGCACATCCGTATTTCTGGTTGAAGAAATTCGCGCGGAAACGGGAAACGTTCGGGATTTCATAACCAAAATCCACGTCGCCGGTTTCCTCGTACACTTTGATTTTGTAATCGGGCGCGATTTCATAGAGCATCGCCTTGAGCGCGTCGTTGTCGAGCGGCGGATAATCGACGCGGTGAAGTTCGCCGTTGATGCGCAGCATGGGCGAATTGCCCGAGGAGAGGTGAAGGTCCGAGGCTTTTTGCTCGAACATCAAATTGAAGAAGGCATCGATTTTGGCCATAAATGCGTGCTGAATTACTTGATCAGCGATTTTTTACCTGATCCGCGCGACCACTGCAAGCAATGTTGCTGCCACCATGACGGAGCCCTGTGAAATCATCCACCGCGAGATTGAAGAGCACGGCTCGATTTCGTTCGCCCGCTTCATGGAACTCTCACTTTATTGTCCAGAAACTGGATATTATGAACGATTAGGGAACACGCCCGGCGCGCGCGGTGACTTCTATACGAACGTCAGTGTGGGTGGTTTTTTCGGCGAACTGCTCGCGTTCCAGTTCGCAAACTGGATCGAGGAAGGGCGGATTGAAAAACCCCGACTGTTCGAGGCCGGAGCGCACGATGGCCGGCTCG
>DATNDF010000138.1 GCA_035607015.1 Candidatus Angelobacter sp.
GAGCCGACTTGCGACGCTTCAAATCTCTGCCGCGCGGTTGGGGAAAAAATCCCGGCTGCGCCCGTCCCTCGCGATCGTCCTGGGCAGCGGATTTCGTTTGGTTTCCGATGCGTTGGCCGTCGAAACTGAGATCCCATATGCGAAGCTGCCGGGCTTTCCCCGTACGAGCGTGAGCGGACACGCCGGCAAAGTGTTGCTGGGAAAACTGGCGGACACGCCCGTGCTGGTGCTCAGCGGCCGGGCGCATTACTACGAAGGCTTTTCGATGGAGGAAGTGACATTCACGATGCGCGCGCTGGCGGCGTTTGGAATCCGAACCGTGCTGCAGACGAATGCCGCCGGCGGGATCAATCGTCGTTTTCGCACCGGGGACTTCATGGTGTTGACGGACCACATCAATTTCATGGGTGTGAATCCACTTCGTGGCACGCTGGCGGACGATCAATCGCGGTTTGTTGATCTGACCCGCGCGTACGATCCGGCGTTGAATCGTCTGCTGAAACGGGCGGCGCGCGAGGCCGGAGTCACGCTGCACTCCGGCGTTTACCTCGCCGTGTCCGGGCCAAGCTACGAAACGCCCGCCGAGATCCGCGCGTTTGCGCGGCTGGGGGCGGACGCCGTGGGAATGAGCACGGTGCCGGAGGTGATCGTCGCGCGGCAGTGCGGACTCCGGGTCGCTGCCGTCTCGTGCATCACGAATCCGGCGGCGGGCCGCGGCCGACGGACGCTCTCGCATGCCGAAGTGCTGGCCCGGGCGGCGCAAGTCCGGCGAAGGGCGACCGCATGGCTGGGTGCGTTCGCGAGGTTCTACCGCCAAAGCCAGTGAGCAGGCACCGGTTATCCGGATCATCGGCGCCCGTTGTGTGGGCGGAAATCACGCGTGCTTCCCAATGAATGCAGGTATTTTCGACGGGAGCCCCGCTGCGCCGGCGCAGCGTACCCGGCGTGGAAAAATTGTGGTTGAGACAGACCGCCCAAAAACGTAAGTTCCTGTCGCGTCAGTCGCAGCCTCATGAAGTTTGACTTAGGTTTCGCTTTGGATAATGCGGGGTGGCCTGCCTTTGTGGTGGACGATTCGGGCATTGTACGGCATGCGAACCAGGCCGCGGTGAATACGTTCGGCGCGGTGATCGGCGGAGGACCCGCACTGTCAGCCTCCATCTGGTCTCCGGAAAGTGATTTCACACCGGAAGAGTTCCTGGCGAAATCAGACCGGTCGTCAACGCCGATGACACCTCTGAAACTGCGAGTAAAAGGCGGGGCCACGATCCAGTTCACAGCTTACGTCTGTTCTCTCGTGCGCGATGGCCAGAAATTTTTTTTGTTTCAACTGTTTAATGACAATACGCCGGCGCCAGCGGGCGAGCCTGCGTCGCCCCCGGGGGCGGTGGAATCCGCGTCGCGCAAGTTCGAGACCGGCGACACCGATTTACGGACGGGCGCATTTTCGTTCGAGGCGAACGCCGCGCAGAAACAGAAGCTCGACTGCGCGTTGCAACTCGCCCGCTCGGTGGCTTTGGATTTCAACAACGCGCTGACGAGCGTTCTGGGACACTCGTCGCTGGTCCTGAGCAAAATGGAGCCGGGCAATCCCTGGCGCAATTCCCTGCTGGAAGTGGAAAAGGCAGCCCAGAAAGCGGCAGAGATTGCGCAGGACCTTGCCGCCTTCAGCCGGCAGGAAAAGGATCCCCGTGTCCAGACACCCGGCAATTTGAACAACATTCTCCGGCGCGCGGTCGAGTTGTTCCAGAAACCCGGGTCCGCAGGCATACTCTGGACGATGCAACTGGAGAAGCGCCTGTACACGGTGAACTTCGACGAGGCCAAGATGCAACAGGGCTTTGTGAAGATTCTGGAAAACGCCGTGGAAGCCGTCGGCAAGGAAGGGCGCATTACGGTGCGCACGCACAATCAGAGCCTCGAAGAAGCGGTCAAAAGCCCGGCGGTCCAACTGGCGGCGGGCCATTACGTCTGCGTCGAATTTGCTGACAACGGTTCCGGCATCGCGGCCGAGGTCCTGCCGCGCATTTTCGAGCCGTTCTTCACCACGAAACCGAATCCACCGCATCGCGGTCTGGGGCTGGCCTGGGTGTACGGGATTGTGACCAATCACGGCGGGACCGTTGCCGTGACCAGCCCGCCCGGACAGGGCACGACAGTGCGCGTTTTCCTGCCCGCCCAGAAAAAAATCGTCCGTGACCAGGGCACGAAAATTGAGGATCTGCGCGGCAATCAGACCATTTTGATCGTGGATGACGAAGAGACGCTGTTGACGCTGGGGCAGACCGTTCTTTCGGCGTTCGGGTACAAGGTGTTGACCGCGAACAGCGGATTGCGCGCGCTCGAGCTTTTTTCGCAGGCTCCATCGCAGATCGACATGGTGATCACCGATCTGGTGATGCCGGGCATGAGCGGCCGCGAGTTGATTGACCATGTCCGGCGCCTGTCGCCGGCAATCCCCATTCTCAGCACCAGTGGTTACGTGCGGCCTTCGTCGGATGACGACGAAGAAGACGATTATTATTTGCGCAAGCCTTACACGAGTCAGGATCTTTTGCGCAAAGTCAAGCAGGTGCTTTCTCTGACCGAGGCGTCCTAGTTGACGCCCCCGGGCTTTTCGATTTCAATCCGCCCATGCAAATCGAGAGCCTGAAGGTCTTCTGTGACCTGGCGGAGACGGAGAGTTTCACCAAGGCGGCCCAAATCAACCACGTCACCCAGTCCGCCGTCAGCCAGCAGATCAGCTCGCTGGAACGCCAGTTCAAGTCCCTGCTCATCGAGCGCAGCAAAAAAAAATTCCGGCTCACTCGCGAAGGTCAGGTGCTTTACGAATACAGCAAGCAGATCATCCAGACCTACGATTCGCTGCACAGCCGGCTTCAGGAAATCAAGGACATCATTTCCGGCACCATCCGCGTGGCCACCATCTACAGCATCGGCCTGCACGATCTCCCGCCTTACATGAAGAAGTTTCTGAAGGCGTATCCGACGGTCCACGTCCATGTCGAATACCGGCGCGCCAACCAGGTCTATGAAGACGTGCTCGGCAACGTCGTGGACCTCGGCCTCGTTGCCTTCCCGAGCAAGGACATCAAACTGGAGATCGTTCCGTTGCGGCGCGACAACATGGTGCTCATCTGCCATCCACAGCATGCGCTGGCAAAATTGAAAACCGTCAAACTGGCCGCCATCGCGGGCCAGAAATTCATCGCCTTTGAGCCGGACATTCCCACGCGCAAGGCGATCGACCGGATTCTCAAGGACAACAACGTGACCGTGCATCCGGTGATGGAGTTTGATAATATCGAAACCGTGAAACGCGCTGTGGAAATCGACGCAGGCATTTCCATCGTCCCGCAGGGGACCATCGCGCAGGAGGTCGCAAAGCAGACGCTGGCGGCGGCGCAGTTCGAGGATGCGCAGTTTTTCCGCCAGCTCGCGGCGATCTACAAGAAGAACAAGGTGCTTTCGCCGGCCATGAAGCAGTTCCTCGCCATCCTCAAGGAACCGCAGTAAGAGCCGAATCCAGCCGCACGGGCGCCAAAAACAGATTTCGCGTCACTTTGCGCATACGGTATGACAGTTGAATAGCGTGCGCGTTCCCATTTGGCTGGCAGTAGTGCGTGGCACTTTCATTTTCCGCAGTCGGACTTGGCTGCCTTTTCGAGGATGGAATCCTTTTGTTCATCAGAAATGAGACCCGCTGCTTGGAAGGCTTCTACTGCGACGTTGACTGCCGACACAAACTCGCCGTGATTCTCCCAAACTCCGCCGGAACCTGGGCCCGCGCAGGGAGCCAACTGCTCAATGCTGCAGCCGTGGGCGTCAACGATGGCTCCGGCTGGCGTGCCAGGGCACTGATCTTCACTGTCGGGCACGCCATCGCCATCGCCGTCGGGTTCGATGAGGACGGCGGAGATAACGTCGGAACGAATCAGGAACATCTCGCCCAAGTCACCCATGCTCGAGATATCGAGGCCGAAAATGGACTGCCAGTCGGCGAGTATAGGCGGTGTGGCGGGCAGGTCTGGACTTGAAAGCGCGGCCGCCGTCGGGTCATCAAGCTGCCAGGAAATCAGATTCATTGCTGCCCCGCCAAACATCCCGGCAGGTGCGGAAACTGCGAAGTTATTGTTATAGCTGTGCAGAACGTAATTATCAGTCGGCGGTATGCCGGGCGCATAGTCATTCACAATCTCGACCAAAAAGCTGACGTTGTTCGGGTCAGTACTGAACGTAAGTCCGTTCACCGTCAGAGAAATGCCGTACGGCGGTGTCGTGTGCCAATAGTCCCCCACTTCCGGGATTGAGTTTGAATCGGGCGTGGCCGAGTCATAGGTGTAAGCGCCCGTAATTGTGTCCCCGGACACCACGGATCCACCGAGGATGTTATTCGGGTCGTCTACAAACCTCACCGTGCCGGTAATGGCAACAGATATTGGGGACGTCCGCGCTGAGCTTGGCAATGCGAGCACCGCGAGCATCAATATCAAGCAGGAATATGATTTGAATTCAGTAGGATCGGTTTTTTTCATAACGCCTTTCTTTGCGATGTTTTCGCGCAGAAATTAAGCGCTTTTTGTACCAGCCTTGGTGAACCCGCCTGGGGTATATACCGTAGATGGGCGGTAATCACCCCACCGTGGACACTCCGCAGTCCGCGACTACTTCAGCCTGTCGGGATTCAGCGGCTTCAAGTCCTTCGGTGCAAATAAACCGTCTTTGCGGACCAACTCGCCGTCGAACCACACTTCTCCCCCCCCCCATTCCTTGCGCTGAATCAGGACCATGTCCCAATGCACCGCGGAACGGTTGCCGTTATCGCAATCCTCGTAAGCCTGGCCGGGCGTAAAGTGCAGCGAGCCGGCAATCTTCTCGTCGAACAAAATGTCGCACATCGGGTTTTGAATGTAGGGATTGAACCCGAGTGAAAATTCACCGACGTAACGCGCGCCGGCGTCGGTATCCAGGATTTCGTTCAGTCGCTTCGTGTTGTTCGAGGTCGCCTTGACGATTCGGCCTTCCTTGAAGTCAAGCCGCACGTTCTCGAACCGTGTGCCCGAGTAAATCGTCGGCGTGTTGAATTGAATCGCGCCGTTCACGGATGTTTTTACCGGACAGGAAAACACCTCACCGTCGGGAATATTCCGCAGACCGACGCACGGCACGGCGCCGATGCCTTTGATACTGAACGTGAGGTCGGTACCGGGACCTTTCAGATGAACGCGGTCGGCCATTTTCATCCGTTTTGCCAGCGGCACCATGGCGCGCGACATCCTGCGGTAGTCCATGGTGCACACATCGAAATAAAAATCCTCGAACGCTTCGGTGCTCATGTTGGCCGCCTGCGCCATGCTTGGCGTCGGCCAGCGCAGCACCACCCAGCGCGTCTTGTTCACGCGGTGATTCAGCACCGGATGGAGCACCTTCGAGTAGAGCGCCATCAAATGATGCGGCACGTCGGAAGCCTCGCTGGCGTTGTGGCTGCCGCGGATGGCGATGTGCGCCTGGACCTTCTTCATGCGAAACATGTCAACGTCGCGCACGAGTTCGGCGTGTTTCCGGTTCGTGCCGCGCAGGACCTC
>DATNDF010000139.1 GCA_035607015.1 Candidatus Angelobacter sp.
ATCAGGCGCCGCTTGAATCCGCCGGAAAGGGTCTGCGGTTTTTGATCGGCGTAAGGCCCGAGGCCGAACCGTTCGATTAACGCGTCAATGCGCTGCAAAATGTCCGCCTGGCGTGGACGATAGTAACGGCCCGTCTGCACCAGATTGCCGCGCACCGTGAATTCGCCATCAAACGTGTCGTCCTGCGTGCAAACACCGAGCGCGCGGCGCGCCCGGTCACCATCGTTTGCGAGGTCATGCCCGGCGATGCGGACTTGGCCGGCATCGGGTCGAAGAAATCCATAGCACATGCGCAACGTGGTCGTCTTGCCGGCGCCGTTCGGCCCCAACAATCCCAACACCTCGCCCGCACGGCATTCGAGATCAATGCCGTCCACCACACGCTTTCCGCCGAGCGCCTTGATCAGACCCCTGGCAACAAGCAATACATTATCACCGTCAGGTAATGTGTCATCGCGCATAGATGAATGCCGCGGCAGTGTGGTGATGTTTCTGGCGAAAGCAAGAGTCGCGCGATGCTCGGCCGCATATCGCAAGGGGTGGAGGGAGGCGTGGTGAGTGCTGCCCGCACGCCGTTGTTCCAGCGAGGCACCGACTTTTTCCGCCCAAAGTTCGCCGTGGTTGAGATCGTTCGAACAGAAATCAGGAGGCCAGATTCCAGGGGCACGCATCAGTCGCGCGGTCTGCGCGGCGTCGCGGGAAAAGCGCAAACAGCAGCGCAACACCTACCCAACCCACCAACAGCGCGGTGACGTAGTGAATGAACGGCACCATCCAGATGCTGAGGAACGGCGGCGGCAGTGGCAGCGGCATGCTCCGGGGCGCGTAGAAAACATACCACCACACGAGTGTCGCGAGAACCGGTGGCGCAATGATGCGCAGGCTGCATCGAAAGCGGGGCCAGGCCAGGCGTCGTTTGCCGCGCGCGATCTGTAGTCCGCACCACACCGCCGTCACGAACAGGAGTGCTCCCAGTCCGATCGCGATTTTCCACGCGATGCGGTTGATCCGGGGAGTGATTCCTTCCTCCGGATCAGGATCGGGCCCGGCATCCACGCCCAGGACGGTTTTCAACCAGAGCTTTTGCACGGCGACTTCGAATAGAAATCCCTGCGAGGAATTGTTGGCGACGACAAAGCCTTCGCGCCGGGTGGTGTCGATGAGGAAGTGCGCAGTCCAGCCCGGGTTGCCACCGAAATGCGCCAGCAACTTGTCAGCGTGGATGCCGGCGGGTGCGCTTTCGACTCCGTCAATGTTGGTCACGGAAAATCCGTATCCGAGTCCCTCCGGTTCGATCATGTTGGCGACGGTTTCCGGTTTCAGCACGCCGCGGCCGGGCGGTTCGCCGCGCGGACCGGTCGCGGCGGCGGCCGCGAATCGGGCGAAGTCGGGAACGGTGCACAGTTCGCTGCCGATGGCCTGCGACGCGAGTTGTCGGTAACCGATTTCCTCCTGCAACTCGCCGTAGGGCATCGGCGCGGCGTTCTCCAGCTCGCGCGTCCAGACCCATTGCACATTCAGCCCGAGCGGCGCGGTGACTTCGCGCTGCATGAACGCGGCGAAGGGTTCGCCGGTGACGTCTTCGATAATCATTTGCAGGAGGACGAAGCCGCCGCCGGAATAGACGTTGGTTGAGCCGGGCTGCCATTTGATTTCGACCGGACCGTTCACTTCGCCGAAGAGTTGGATCTGGTTTTTGCCTTCCAGAATTTCGACGAGGCTCGGCAACCGACGGCGCTGGTCGTAGTCGAGGAAGCCGTGGACGGTGAGGCCCGCGCGATGGGTGAGCAGGCGTCGAAGGGTGACGCCCGCTGGATCGAACTGCGAGGAGCGCAGTTGCCAGCGTTTCAAATAGCGATTGGCCGGCGCGTCGAGTTCGACTTTGCCCTGTTCGACGAGGCGCAGGATGGCCCAGGCGGTGAGCACCTTGCCGTTGGAGCCGTGATTGAAAACCATGTCCGGCTGCATGGGCGCGCCGGTCTTCAGGTTGGCGAGGCCGAAGGTCTTCGTCCAGGCCACGTCGCCATTGGTGATGCAGGAGATCACCGCGCCCGGCACGCGATACTTCGCGAGCAGACCGGGCATGCGTTCATCGAGCGCGCGCGCGAAAGGATCGTCAGGAGGCGCCGCGGCCTGGAGTGAAATGCCCAGGGCAAACATGAAGAAGAGACCCAGGATGCGCGGCATTGCGGTGAGTGTAGATCAGTATGGTTGGGTGTTGAAGGCCAAACCCAAACGTCCAACGTCCGAAGTTCAACGTTCCAGCGCGGTTGGTTGTTTACCATCCCCCTCACTCGTTTCTTGATTCATGGTATCCGGTCCTCCCTGACAGTCTGTCGGGCTGGCGGCTCGTTTCCACCCTATCCAGGCGGCGCGGCAGCACCGCCCGACCTGCCACGGAAAGGTTCGCGTGTAGGATTTCCGACCGGAGGCCAGCCATCGCTAAAGACCAAACCAGCGGGCCCGACGGCTCGAACCAAACAGTTCCTTGTCGGCGCGGAGGGCTACCGACGGTTCATGGTAGGTGGCCGTTGGACCCTCGGGATCGGAGAAGAAATCCACGTCCACGCGGCCAATCCTCCCGGCCCCGAACTCGATGTAGCAGGTGCCCGTTCCCTTGTGGGTCGCCGGGACCTCCTGATTCCGCAGGCGCGCGATCAACGTGGCGGCAACGGCGCGCGCCGCGCCCTCGGCGAAGTTGCCGGCTTTCGGCGTGCCCTGGCGTGCGCAATCGCCGATGGCGTACACGTCGGGAAAACGCGTTTCGAGGGTCCTGGGATTGGCCGGCACATAGCCGTCCACGGTCATGCCGCTTTCTTCAAGAAGCTTCGGGGCCCGGTGCGCCGGCACGCCCAGAAACAGGTCGTACGGAAACTCGCGACCGTCGTCGATGGTGACGATCCGTCGCCGTGTATCGACCGACCGCACTTCCTTGTCGGCGACGAAGGTAATGTTTCGCTCCGCAAATGCGGCCAGGAGTGCCTTCGAGGTTTCGGGAGACGGAGGGACCGGGGTTTCCAGCGGGAGGATCAGCGTGATCTCACACGCG
>DATNDF010000140.1 GCA_035607015.1 Candidatus Angelobacter sp.
AAGGCCGCGAAATTCTGTAAGCTGCCGATCAACTTCACCCGGATCAAAGGATTGCGGGTCTTTCGGTGTAAAAACTCCGAGGCAGATGCCGTCATCACGCCGCACGCAATGGATGAACACGTTGTCATACACCCAGCGAATGCGCTCATTCGGGAAAAAGTTGATTTTGAGCACCTGAAACGTGTCACTCACGCAGCACAGGGCATTTTCCAGCGCCGGGGCGGGAAATTCGTGGGTCCAGCTCCGTGTAAGGGCGCTTTTGTCGGGAAACCGGACGCCGCACGCCAGCACCCCGTGCCATTGCGCATCCTGGTTGAGCCATCGCTGGATGAAATCTTTCATCGCGGGTCATGAGAGGATCAATGGCGCGCGCGTCGGCCAATTGTGTCAGAGACATCACCGCGGCCTCCCGGACGCCGGTGTCAGGATCGTGCAACGCGCTGAAAAGAGGCGTGAGCACTTGCTCGTTTCGACTTTGCCCCAGCGCTTCGACAACCGATTTGCGGACCTCGCCGTCGGGATCTGCTGCAAGCGGCAGAAGAAACCGCACGGACTCGGGCTGCTGTTGCGCGGCAAGGTTCACGACCGCCTCGCGGCGGGTTTGCGGCTTATTTGATTTGAGTCGCCGTATCGTCCACCACTTCGTCATTTGATCAGGCTGGCTCACGGCCCGTACCCGTGTGCGAGCCAGTGTTATGCCAAATCACAACCTCAACGACAATGACTCGCATATATGACGTTGCGAACAACGAAAGGAAAAATTTTTCCTTTTGGCAGTCCGGAATTTGGGCAATAAGTGTGGGAACCATGATCACAGCGCATGCTCGAATCAAATGTCTGTCTGTCGGAAATGCCTGGCGGCTGTTGATCGGCCTTGCTGGTATCCTTCCGATGAGTTTTGGCGCTGCGGCCGCCGATCCGTTCGCCGAAAACGTCCGGCCCACGGAGGCCCTCAAGCCGGGACAGGAGCAAAGAAGTTTTCATCTGCCGCCGGGATTTGAAATGCAACTCGTCGCCGCGGAGTCGGACATCCTCAAGCCGATGAACCTGGCCTTTGACGCGCAAGGGCGGTTGTGGGTGACGGTCACCCGCGAATACCCGTTCCCGGTTCCTCCCGGCAAACCGTCCCGCGACCAGATCAAAATCCTCTCCGACTTCGACGAAGCCGGTCGCGCGCGAAAAGTCACGACGTTCGCCGAAGGACTCGACATCCCGATCGGCATCTATCCGTTCCAGAACACGAACGGGAACTGGAAATGTGTCGCCTGGTCCATCCCGAACATCTGGCTGTTCGAAGACACCGATGGCGACGGCAAAGCCGACAAGCAGGAAAAGCTTTACGGCCCGTTCGGCTGGGAGCGCGACACGCACGGCATGAACAGCTCGTTCACGCGCGGCTTCGACGGCTGGCTCTACGCCACTCACGGCTACAACAACAACACCGACGTGCGCGGCGCTGACGGCCACGAAGTGAAGATGAATTCCGGCAACACCTACCGCATCCGCCTTGACGGCTCGCGCATCGAGCAAAACACCTGGGGCCAGGTCAATCCCTTCGGCCTTTGCTTCGACGCGCTCGGCAACCTTTACTCCGCCGATTGCCACAGCGAACCGGTCTATCAACTTTTGCGCGGCGGTTATTATCCCAGCTTCGGCAAGCCGGACGACGGACTCGGCTTCGCGCCCTCCATGATCTTTCACGGGCACGGCTCGACGGCAATTTCCGGTATTGTCTATTACGAGGACGACCTCTGGCCGGAGGAATATCGGAACAACATTTTCACCGGCAACGTCATGACCAGCCGCGTCAACCGTGATGCCGTCACCTTCACCGGCTCGACACCGCTCGCGAACGAACGCCCCGACTTCGTCGTCACCGACGACCCGTGGTTCCGGCCGGTGAACCTGCAACTTGGCCCGGATGGCGCGCTGTACATCGCGGATTTTTACAATCGAATCATCGGCCACTACGAAGTGCCGCTCACGCATCCGGGCCGCGACCGCACCAGCGGCCGCATCTGGCGGATCGTTTACAAAGGAGCGGACGACAAAGCGAAGCTGCGCCCCCTCGCCCTGCCAGACAATCTCGACGGCCTTATCGCCGAACTCGCTTCGCCGAACCTCACGCGCCGGATGCTGGCGATGAACACGATTTCGGACCGATTCAGCAAATCCGCCGTCACGAAGCTGGAAGCCGCACTGAGCGGAGCCGCCAATGAGTTTCAACTGGTTCACATCCTCTGGTTGCTGCACCGGCTCGACGCCATCAAACCCGCGGAACTCGACGCCGCCCACACCTCCCGTGACGTCCTGCCGGGCGTGCACGCTCAACGCATCGCCGCGGACACGATCTACCGCGATTCGCTGCCCGGTCTCCCTTTGGATACGGACCGGATCGCAACCGCGCACATGATCGCAATCCAAGGGCTGAGTGACGGGGATCCGCTCGTGCAACGTTGCGCAGCCGAGGCCGTCGGAAAACTCAACGTCATAACCGGCGACAACGTCCGGGCGCTGCTCGGCCTGCTCGCGCGCGTGCCCCGGGAGGACACTCACCTGCTTTACACCGTCCGCAAAGCACTCCGCGACCAGCTCAGGGACAACGGGATTTTCGACCGGGTAACGAAAGCAACCCTGAGCGAGCAGGACGAGCGGGCGATCGCGGACGTCGCCGTCGCCGTGCCGAGCCCCGAGGCCGGCGAATTTCTGCTGCGTCACGTTCAGAAGTATTCCGAAAAGAAGGAGACACTCGCGAATTATCTGCGTCATGCGGCTCGTTATGCGCCGGAGAACGAGATGGATTCCCTGGCCACGTTCACGCGCAAAAAATTTGCGGACGATCCCGACTTTCAATTGGCGCTGTTCAAGTCCGTCCAGCAGGGGACCGAACAACGGGGCGCGACACTGACCGGCGGCGTTCGCGACTGGGGCGCCGAACTAGCGCAACGCCTGCTTGAATCCGCTGACGTCAATTCCCCGGAGTGGAGTAACACACCGGTTCAGGGCATGGCGAACACGACGGATCCATGGTTCGTACAGGAGCGCGTTTCGGCCGACGGCGACAAGTCATCGTGGTTCTTGTGCAGTCTTCCGCCCGGCGGCGAGTCGTTTACCGGAGTCCTGCGTTCGAAGCCGTTTACGATTCCTGCCAGGTTGAATTTCTTCCTCGCCGGGCACGACGGGTACCCCGACAAACCCGCGCTGAAGAAAAACGTCGTGCGGTTGCGAACCGCGGCTTCAGACCAGGTCCTGGCCGAAACGTTTCCGCCGCGCAATGACACCGCGCAGCCGGTCACCTGGGATTTGAGCGCTTTCGCCGGACGGCAGGGGTACCTCGAAGTCACCGACGCTGACAACGGCAATGCCTATGCCTGGCTGGCGATTGGCCGGTTCGATCCGCCGCTTGTCGTTGTGCCGAAAGTCAGCCCCAACACGATCGGCCAGCGGCTGCAAGCCGCCGCCGAACTCGTCCGCGCGCTGTCGCTCGCCATATTCAGGCCGCAACTTGCGCGGGCGTTGGTCAATCCGGCCACGGACATCGGCGCGTGCGGCGCCGTTGCGGAAACTTTGGTGGCTTTGCATCCTGACGAAATTCTTGCGGCCCTCGCCCCGATGGCGGGCGATCCTGCCGTTTCCATGGGCCTGCGAAGGCAGATCGCACAGGCAATCGCGCGGAGCAAGGGGCCCGAGGGCGAGGCCATTTTGAACGAAGCCTTCCGCACCCTGACGCGACGCTTGCAGGTGAAGCTCGCGGCGGCGCTTGCGAGCAGCCCTGGCGGCGGGGAGCAATTGCTCAAGCTCGTGGCCGACGGGCGCGCGCCCGCCGCTTTGTTGTTGGAACGCGCAGTGAAGGACAAGCTGCTGGCTTCAAAACCGGCGAACGTCAACGAACGGCTCGCGCAATTAACCAAAAACGTGGCCGCGCCGAGCAACGAGATACAGAAGTTGATGGACGGTCGACGCGCCGGTTTTGACCTGGCCAAAGCCTCGGCTGCCCGTGGCGAAAAGGTGTTTACGCTGAACTGCCGCCCCTGCCATCAGATTGACGGCGCGGGCAACGTCGTGGGCCCCCAACTCGACGGCGTGGGCGGCCGGGGACTGGAACGCCTGATCGAGGACGTGCTCGATCCGAATCGCAATGTGGACCCGGCATTTCACACCACCATCGTCTCACTCAAGGACGGCGACGTGGAATCCGGACTGTTTCGTCGCGAGGAAGGCGAGGCGATCGTGTTGGCCAACGGCGCGGGAAAGGAAATTTCCATTCCCAAGAGGGATATTGTCGATCGTCATGCTTCCACCACGTCGCTCATGCCGGAAAACTTCGGAGAAATCATCTCGCCGCAAGACTTCAACGACCTGATGGCGTTCCTGCTCGCACACGGGCCGAAGCCGGGGTCCAAATAATCTGAACACCCGTTGCGTCGGGCACGGGTGCGAACCGTTCTTTTCGGTTGGCACCCGGTGTTAACCCGCGTTTTGCGGTTCAGTTTGCCGGGATCCGGGGATTTTTCATTGACAGTTTGGCGCGAGAATTGTGTGATTCAGCGCATTGCCGAGTCCATTAACTCCTCGCCCTCGGGGAGTCTTTTTGCAGTCCGCCGCCTTGAGACGAATCAGCGACGCATGAGCCAGCGCAAGATCAACATCGCCATTGTCGGGCTGGGCTTTGGCGCGGAATTCATCCCCATCTACCAGCGGCATCCCAACGCCAACATGTACGCCATCTGCCAGCGCACGCGCAAAAAGCTGGACGTGATCGGCGACGCGTTCGGGGTGGAGAAACGCTACGACGATTTCGACCGGTTGCTCAAGGACCCGGACGTGGATGCGGTCCACATCAATTCACCGATCCCTGATCACGCCTGGCAATCCATCGCCGCGCTCAAGGCCGGCAAACACGTCGCCTGCACCGTTCCCATGGCGACCAGCATCGCGGACTGCAAGAAGATCGTGGACCTCGTCCGGAAGAGGAAAAAGAAATACATGATGATGGAGACCGTGGTTTACGCCCGCGAGTTTCTCTTCATCAAGGAACTCTACGAGAAAGGCGAACTGGGCAAAGTCCAGTTCCTGCAGGCCAGTCATCAACAGGACATGGACGGTTGGCCGAATTACTGGCCGGGTCTGCCACCGATGTGGTACGCGACGCACTGCGTCGGGCCGATGATGGCGCTGACCAATGCCACGGCTGAATACGTAAGCTGTTTCGGTTCCGGCACGATCCGCAAGGAACTCGTAAAACATTACGGCTCCCCGTTCGCCGTGGAGACCGCGCACATCAAGTTCAAGAACTCGGACCTGACCGCTCGCATCATCCGGTCGTTGTTCGACACCGCTCGGCAATACCGGGAGAGCATAGACGTCTATGGCTCAAAGAAATCGTTCGAGTGGACGCTGGTCGAGCACGAGCCGCACGTGCTCCACACGGCCAAGCTGCCCGAGCCTGAAATTCCCAAAAGAATCACAACACCCGATTACGCAAAACTCCTGCCCAAACCAATCCGGCGGTTCACAACCAGGGGTGTTTATGACCTGGGAAAAAAAACGCACCTAAGCTTCACGCAGGGCGCCGGGCACGGCGGGAGTCATCCGCACCTGTGCCACGAATTCCTGACTGCCCTGGTGGAGAACCGCGACCCGATGCCCAACGCGCGTCAATCCGCGAACTGGACCTGCGTAGGTCTCTGCGCCCATCAATCCGCGTTGAAAGGCGGCGCGATTGTGAAGCTGCCCAAGTTTACCCTGTAGATTCCCGGTGCATGGACGCGACGGCCAACGCGAATGGACACGCTGGATACAACAAGACCAGGCTGTTCATCCTGAGCGTGGTCGCGCTCGCCACGGCGGGCATGGGTTTCAGCATTCGCGGCGATCTCGGTGGCGCGTTGCAATCCCATTTTTTTGATCCAATCGACAACCTGCATTCGGCGGAAATGACGGCAAGTGTGTTGGGAATCGTGTTCATGGGCTTTGCCGTGGCCATTGCGATCGGCAGTCCGTTGCTGGATTACCTTGGCATGGGACGGCTGCTCGGCCTGTCGAGTCTGTGCTTTGTTGTGGGCAATCTCGTCGTCATCTTTGCCGACAATTTGACGGGCGTTCTTCCGGTGTTTTGGATTGTCTGGAGCGGCATGCTGATCATCGGAATCGGTCAGGGGCTGGTGGAAACGGTCATCAATCCGCTTGCTGCGACATTATACCCGGACGACAAGACCCATAAGCTGAACGTGCTGCACGCGTGGTGGCCGGGCGGTATCATCATCGGCGGACTCGCCAGCCTGGCTTTGGGTCACTGGAGTTTTGGCTGGCAGGCCCGGCTGGCAGTGGTGCTGTTGCCCGCCGTGACTTTTGGACTCATGACCATTGGCACCAAATTCCCGCCCACCGAACGGGTCGCCGCCGGCGTGTCCGCGACGGCCATGTTCAAGGAATTGGGACGTCCGATGTTCATCGTGCTGTGGCTGTCGATGTTTCTGACCGCCGCCTCTGAACTGGCGCCCGGGCAATGGGTGGACATCGCCCTGACACGGACAGTGGGAATGAAAGGTATCGTTCTGCTGATTTACGTCAGCGGCCTGATGTTCCTGATGCGGCATTTTGCCGGAACGCTGGCGCACAAACTAACGCCCGTCGGACTTCTCTGGTGCTCATGCTTGCTGGCGTCGGGCGGTCTGTTGTTATTAAGCGTGGCGAATTCGCCGGTCACCGGTTTGCTCGCGGCAACGGTGTGGGGCGTGGGTGTTTGTTACATGTGGCCAACAATGCTGGCTTCCGCCGCCGAACGTTTTCCCCGCGGCGGCGCGCTGCTGATCGGCCTGATGGGAACGGCGGGCAACCTGTCCATTAAATTTGTTCTGCCGTGGATGGGAAATGTGTTTGATGCAACCAAAATCAAAGTCGCTGGCGGCGAAGCTGCCTTCAAAGAGTTGACCGGGGAGAAGTTGAATGAAGTATTGGGCGTTGCGGCACAGACGTCTTTTCGAGTCGTGGCGATCCTACCGGCGGTATTGCTAATCGTGTTTGGCGCCATTTGGCTTTACGACAGGTCCCGCGGCGGTTACAAAGCGGAGACCCTTGCGCTTGGCGGCGCCAAAATCTGACACTTCAAACGCGACAACCATAACTCAAGAACCAAAACTATGAGCAACGGAAACGAAATTGCCCCTAACGCAAAACGACTCCTGTTCGCTGGCTTTATGGCCATTCTCGCCGCCGGCATTGGCTTTGGTATCCGCGGCGGCATCTTGGCCAACTGGGCCGCCGACTTCGGTTTCACCGGGGCGCAACTCGGCGCCATCGGTGGTGCCGGTTTCACCGGCTTTTGCTTCGGCATCATCATCGGAGGCGTGGTCGTGGATAAGGTCGGTTATGGCAAGCTGGTTGTTGCGGCATTTCTTTTCCACGTACTTTCTGCCTTCGTTACTTTTGCCGCACACAAAGGGCAGGCCCAAGATACGGCTTACAACTTCCTTTATTGGGGGACATTTATCTTTGCACTCGCCAATGGAACACTGGAAGCGGTGGCGAACCCACTGGTGGCAACGCTCTTCCCGAAAAACCGCACCCATTACCTTAATATCCTTCACGCAAGCTGGCCGGCCGGACTCGTCCTTGGCGGTTTGGTGGGCTGGATTCTTGGCGACGGAATGCACTGGACCTGGAAGTGGCAACTCGCGCTCTTTCTGGTGCCCACGGTTCTTTACGGAGTGATCTTCTTTGGCCAGCACTTCCCCAAATCGGAGGCTTCGGCCAAAGGATTGAGCCTTGGAGAAATGTTAAAAGATGTCGGCATTCTTGGCGCGGCGGTCGCCTGTTATCTGCTTGTCCTATTCTTTCAGAACGCGCTGCAGTTCTCACAGGGCATCTCTTTTGCGCTCGGTGGGGTTATCCTCCTAGTCGTAGCAATCATAACCCGATTCTCAATTGGCGCGATCGTGTTGTTCGTGCTCATCGTCACTCATGTCCTTGTCGGTGCGGTCGAATTGGGTACCGATGGTTGGATTCAGAACATCACCGGCAACATCCTCACGACGAGCCAGGGCAAAATCCTCTTCGTGTTCACTTCGCTGCTCATGTTCAGTCTCAGATTCTGCGCACACTTCATCGAGAAGAGTCTCAAGATTTCACCCGTGGGTCTGCTCGTGATCTGCGCGACCCTCGCGTGCATAGGATTGAACCTTGTAAGCGGCATTGCCACTTTCATCGGCGCCATGCTCGCACTGGCGGTTTACGCGCTCGGAAAAACCTTCTTCTGGCCCACAATGCTGGCGGTGGCAAGCGACCGCTTCCCACGCACTGGCGCCATCGCGATCTCAATCATGGGCGGTTGCGGCATGATGTCTGCCGGACTGCTCGGTTCGGCGGGTCTCGGCTATGCTAAAGACCGTTTCGCCGCTGATGAACTGCAGAAAGCCAACCCGGCAATTTACGCGCAGTACAAGGCGGAGAAACCCAGTACATTCCTCTTCCTCGAACCAGTGACAGGACTTGACGGCACGAAGCTCTCCGAGGTCCAAAACGTGGCTGCCGACAAACGAACACCTGAACAGAAGATCGTGGGTGACGCGAGCATCGCCGGCGACCGCCGCACGCTCAAGGCCGACTCATTTATCCCGGCGACGATGGCATGTATTTATCTCTTGCTGCTTATTTACTTCAAGATCATCGGGGGGTACAAAGTCGTGCACATCGACACGGAAAAAATCACTGGAGGAGTTGAAGGGCCAATGGAGGCTTGACGATCGCCTTACACGCGAGAACGGCCTTGGGGTTGTCTTTTTCCTTCGGTTGCGTGAATGAATGCAAGACAGAGATATACGTTCCCGTAACCGGCCGGCCAAAGATTCCTACAATCGTCGAAAAATGCTCCCCGAACTGCATCAGTTGGCGGTTTGTTTTT
>DATNDF010000141.1 GCA_035607015.1 Candidatus Angelobacter sp.
GTTCAAATCGAGGAGCACAAGGTCAACGTATCCCTCGGTGAAGCGTTTCAGCGCCTCCTGCCCATCTCCCGCAAGAGCGACATCGTAGTTTTCCGAACGCAGCGCGCGCCCCAAGGATTCCCGGACCGAGGCGTCATCGTCCACGACCAGCACGCGCCCCTTGCAATCGGGCCGCGCAGCGCGCACCGGCCCTTGCGCGGGGACGCGGGCAGACAGGTTCATGCTGGAATCCGAACTCACAGGCACATATCAATGCGATGTTGGCAACTTCGAATGCGCCGCGGTCGTCCCGATTGCGAGCTGTGGAAGACGCTTTTCTGAAACGGTCACGGGCGGCATACTACTTGCGACATGTTTGTGGATGGGAATAGCGGATGCCGTGCCAGCGGCCGCCGCGCTCGCGTTACGCAGTTCAACCCGCACGGCGGAATGCTATGAACCTCGATTCTGCCCGTGCGTGTGATAAGTCCCTGCCCGGCGCTGATAATTTGGTTTCCAATCGAATGGCGAAAAACTTCAAGCTGCGCCTGGGTGGTTTCGCCCTGGCAATCGTGGTTGTCGCGCTGATGATTGGCTGGGCCGCGCACGCCAGTTGGCGCCAGTTTGACCAACTCAGTCGTCGATTGACCGAGATGCAAATCCAGAGCTTCAAGACTGCCGATCAGTTTCGTGCGAATCTCCAGGAGCTAGACTACCTCCTGCTCCGGCATACCATCCTCCGTGACCGGGAAGACCAGGACAGGTTCATGGATCAATGGACAAAAATGGACCAGTGGATCGACACCCAGCGCCCAACCCTGACCAGCGACAAGGAGCAACGGATCCTCGACTCGATCAACGACGCATACGACTTTTACTTCACCGCGGCGACAAACCTGTTGCAACAGGTCTGGGACAAACCGTCCGATGACCGGCCTCTGGCGGCGTTCCGCAAAGTGGAGGACGAATCGGGCCGGTTGCTGGGCCTCGGCAACCAGCTGGTGATCGCGCACCGGGAATCCCTGGACCGCTTTTTGTCGGATTCGCAAAAGTCGCTCGCCTTTTTGCGCGAATTGATTTTGGGCGCCCTGTTCGTGCTCTTTGTCCTGCTTGTGTCGCTGGCCCTCGTGGTTTACAGGGACATGATCATGCCTCTACGCCGCAAACTCATTGAAAGTCACGCTGTCATTCAGCGGCAGGAGAAGCTCGCGTCGCTCGGCGTCCTGGCCGCGGGCGTGGCCCACGAAATCCGCAATCCACTGACGGCAATCAAGGCGCGCCTTTTCACTCAGCAAAAGGTGCTCAATTCAGGGTCGCCGGCCTACGAAGACACGATTGTTATCGGCAACGAAATCGACCGGCTTGAACGGATTGTCAAGGGAGTGCTTCAGTTTGCGCGCCCGCCCGAACCGAGTTTGGTGACTCTTTCCGCGGACGTGCCAGTGCGCGAAGCCGCGGAACTCATGGGCCCGCAACTGGCAAGAAACGGGATCGATTTGAAGATTGATGAGCTGACGGATGCCATGATCCAGGCGGACCCGCAGCAACTCAAGCAGGTGTTTATCAACCTCATCCAAAACGCGGCCGAAAGCATCCACCGAAACGGCACGGTCACTCTCCGGGCGCGCTGCGGCACGGAAAGACTGGGCGGACAATCCCGACCGGCGGTCGTGCTGGAAGTTGAGGACACAGGCCGGGGAATTTCGCAGGAAGTTCAGAAGCGGCTGTTCGATCCGTTCTTCAGCACCAAGGAAGGCGGCACTGGATTGGGCCTCGCCATCGCCGAGCGCATCGTGCAAAAACACGACGGCGTCCTCCGCTTCCGCACGCAGTTGAACCGTGGAACGACGTTTGGCATCCTGTTGCCGAGATTTGCGCCCAAATGAGCCCTCCTCCAAAAGTCCTCCTGATCGAAGACGATGTCCCCGCCGCCTCCGCCTTGCGGCGCGTGCTTGCTGACGAAGGCGTTGACGTTGCCACGGTTACGCGGGGCGACGATGGTCTGGCGCGCGCCGAAAAGGATCTCTTTGACGTTGTCATCACCGACCTGAAGCTGCCCGGTCTCGATGGCATGGAACTGGTGCGTCGTCTTCATGCGTCAAGACCGCGTCTGCCCATCATTCTCATGACGGCCCACGGGACAACAGACACGGCGATCGAAGCCACGAAGCAGGGCGCCTATGATTATCTGCTCAAACCGTTCGAGATGGAGGAACTGATCGAACTGGTTACCAAGGCCTGCGCGAGCAGCCGGTTCATGTCTGAGCCCGTCGAAATGGGCCAGACCATTTCCTCGCGCGACGCGATCATTGGCAACGGCCGCCTGATGCAGGAGCTTTACAAGGAAATTGGCCGTGTGGCC
This sequence comes from Candidatus Angelobacter sp., assembly GCA_035607015.1. Lineage (NCBI taxonomy): Bacteria > Pseudomonadati > Acidobacteriota > Terriglobia > Candidatus Angelobacter > Candidatus Angelobacter sp. Next base: position 2,342 of record DATNDF010000141.1, read on the forward strand.
GCAAAACCAGTGACCGTTCTCATCCGCGGTGAAACCGGCTCCGGCAAAGAACTGGTGGCCCGTGCGCTTTACCAGTACAGCGACCGCGCAAACGCCCCGTTTGTTGCGGTCAATTGCGCCGCCATTCCGGAAACCCTGCTGGAGAGCGAGCTGTTCGGCCACGAACGGGGCGCGTTTACCGGCGCGGACATGCGGCGTATCGGCCGTTTCGAGCAGGCGAACGGCGGCACCCTGCTTCTCGACGAAATTGGCGATCTCAGCCTCAGCACGCAGGCCAAGTTACTGCGTGTCCTCCAGGAAAAATGTATTCAACGACTGGGCGGCAAGGAAACGATTCCCGTCAATGTCCGCGTCATCGCTGCAACGCACCGCGATTTGGAGACCGCGATCAAAGAAAGGCTGTTTCGCGAAGACCTGTTTTACCGTCTCAGCGTGGTAATCATCGCCGTCCCACCGCTGCGCCAGCGGGCCGAAGACATCCCCGTGCTCGTGAAATACTTTGTTCAGCGATATGGCGAGGAACTCGGGGTCCAGCAATGTTCAATCCAGCCGGAGGCGCTGGAACTGTTGCGCAGTCAACCCTGGCCGGGCAACGTGCGCGAACTGGAAAATGTCATCCGGCAGGCATTGCTGCTGTCCCGCGGCTACGTCGTCGGCGCCGACCATATTCAGCAGATCATTACACGGACCGCCCAGTCCCTCCCGCAAGCCCGGGAGGCGCTCGCCGGGTTCGTCGCTGAATTGCTCGCGCATGTCCAGGATGGCAAAGAAGACCAGATTTACTCCCGCGCGATGAACGATTTGGAACGCGAACTGTTCGGCCGGGCAATCAAGCTCGCTCAGGGCAATCAGGCCAGGGCGGCGCGCTGGCTCGGTGTGTCGCGCCTGACCATGCGGGAGAAATTGAATCGTTTCGGCCTTCATCCGGCGCAGGACAAAGGCGTCGCTGAAGCGTCGTGACAACCGTTCGAAACAGCGTTCCCTGAACAAGGCGGTTCTGTTGTAAAGTCTCGACTTGTTGCCGATCTGGACCCTAGCCTCACCCCGCATGTCGTGCGCCAGACTGGAAAAAGAACGCACCCGGAAATTGTCTGGCCTGTGCCTTGCGCGCTCGGCCGTCTCACTCGAAGTCTGGCATCGGAATAGAGCTCGGCCAGAAAGGACCCTTTTCAGGACGTTCCTTGTTCTTGCAACCCTGCTTGTCGTGTGTGGTGTGCTTGGTTGTCGCACATTGCGACCACTGCCGCCCGTGAATCTCAGTGAAGCCGGATGGAGGATCCGCAAGGGTCAGACCGTCTGGAGGTCAAAAACGGGAGCCCCGGAGATCGCGGGCGAACTGCTGGTTGCGTCGCGGACGGATGGGCGCGTCTTCCTTAAGTTTGTTAAAACTCCCCTGCCCTTCGTCGTGGCGCAAATCGCCGCGGACGCATGGCAGATTGAATTCATCGTTGAAAACAAGGTGTTTTCCGGCACGGGCAGGCCGCCTTCGCAATTAGGCTGGTTGCAGCTTGCCCAGTGCCTCGCCGGAAACACGCCCGGCTCTAAGTGGCGCTGGCAGAAATTGGAAGACAGCCGCTGGAGGCTCGAAAATAAAATCAGCGGCGAGATGTTAGAGGGATTCCTGGTGCCTTGAGCAACCACCGGATGCATCCTGACCGTAGCGAGACGCCTTCGATTGGATCGTCTCAAGTCCGGGCTGAGCGGCTTCGTACCAAGGCCGGAAAACTGCCGAACATCCGCCAAACCGCCGCGATTCAATTGAATCGAACTTACATCCATCGATCATCGACGTTCCGCAATGGTAATTTCCTTTCCATCGCCCGGGATTAAACCTTAAGACTGCCGCGGCACTTGACTCCGACCATTGGCGGCGGACCGGCGCCAGGGATAGGAACACCAAGTCACAAAGAACGTGAACGATGGAACAACCGGAAGACCGGCCGGGATCATGAAGCTTGCCCGCTGCTCGCTTTGGCTGCTGGCCCTGGTTCCAATCGCGTTGGGGCTGGCGCGACTTCGCTTCGACGTCGAGGTTCTGAACCTGCTGCCGCCCGCGGCCCCTGCTGTCCAGGGATTGAAGATCTATCAGCAGAATTTCGCGAACGCGCGGGAATTGATCCTTTCCGTTCGCGCGCGCGACGCGGAAACCGCTGAAGCCACAGCCAGTGCGATCGCAACCGGTTTGCGGCGCGAGACAAACCTCGTCTCACAAGTCACCTGGCAGCCGCCGTGGCTTGAACGCCCGGCGGAAGCCGCGGAACTGATCGCCTATCTGTGGCTCAACCAACCGCCGGTAATCTTCGGCCAGTTGACGAATCGCCTCGCTGCAACAAATCTCGATGCCTTGCTGACTGCGACCCGCAACGAACTTGCCACCTCCATGTCACCCGGCGACCTTGCGCGGCTGAGTTATGATCCATTTGGCCTGACCCGGCTCCCCGAAAGCGCGTCCGGCTCCGCTCCGCGGTTTGGCGAGGGCCAGGAGATGTTCGCTTCGGCCGACGGCACGTTTCGCATTCTCTTCGTCAGGGCTCACACTGATCTGGCGACCTACCGGGAATGCGCGCATTGGCTCGAAGCCGCGAAGCGAGTGGTGAACGAGACGGTGCCGCCCGCGAAACAGTCCTCATCCGCAGTTTCCCTCGGATACACCGGCCGGCCGGCGTTCGTTGCAGAAATCGCGGGCGGAATGGAACGCGACGTGACGCTTTCAGTGGGCGGAACATCGTTGATCATCGCAACCTTGTTCTGGTTCGCCCATCGGAGATGGAAACCGATGCTCTGGCTGCTGGCGCTGCTGGCCTTGATACTGGCGGGAACACTCGCTCTGGGCGGACTGCTTTTTGGGACCATCAACGTCGTCAGCATGGGATTCGCCGCAATCCTGCTCGGCCTGGCCGTGGATTACGCCGTGGTGCATTACCAGGAAGCGCTGGCTCATCTCGATCTGTCGGTGCCAGAAGTGCGCAGGGCCATCGCGCCCAGCATTTTCTGGGCGGCGGTAACGACCATCACCGCGTTTCTCGTGTTGAATTTCGGCGGTCTGCCCGGTCTGGCTCAACTCGGCTCGCTGGTGGGCATCGGGGTTGCCCTCTCCGCGCTCGTGATGATCTTCGCCTTTCTCCCGCCACTTTTTCCCGATCGCAGACGCCGGGGACAGAATGTCGTTCCGGCGACGCGCGAATCACGTCCTCCAGGACCCGTTGGACTCATTCACATGAGGGCAGTTTCCGCGGGGACCGCAGCACTTTTTTTGGCGGCGATGATCACTCTGTTGTCGGGCCGTCCCCGCATGGACGCAACCGCCAACGCGCTCCGCCCCCGGAACAGCCCGGCGTACTCGGCGCTTGAGGAAATAAAGCTGCAGCTCAACCAGAAACGCGAACCGCTTTGGTTGATTGTGGAAGGTCAAAACGAGC
>DATNDF010000142.1 GCA_035607015.1 Candidatus Angelobacter sp.
ATCCATCGCGGCCTCCTGGAGCGTCGAAGTGCCGGGCAGGGTGCTGGTCGTGCCATTTGCCCAATGGCCGCCGCTCGCATCCAGGGGCACGGGAGTACCGCCATGCGCCGCGACGGAAGCAGCGCCGGTAAACTGACCTCCGCTAATCTTGTTGTTCCACGATGTGGCGGTACCGATCCCCAACACATGCCCAAGTTCATGCAAGGCGACGGAATAAAAGTCACTTTGACCCCCAGGCACATCCACCGTCGAAGGGTCGGAATCGAAGTACCAGGAAGTGGTGTTGTTGAAAGAAATGGATCCTCCCCAAGGCCCGAAATCGGTATTGGGCGCGCCGGCCTGGCCGCGCTGCGAAATCAGGTCCGCCCAGGACTGCGTTCCGGAGGCGTTGAACCCACCGAAGCCGCCCAGACCGAGGGTCGAGGCGCCCAGATCGCGTGCGCCGATGTATATGACAATGGTATTTGCCGGCACCGATAAATTGTTCACGCTTTGCTGGGTGCCGGTGGTCGGATTGGAAAACGTGGCCGACCACGAATTCTGGCCGCTCGGTGTGATGGCAGACAGTGAATCAGTCAGGCGACCTGCCAGCGCGTTTGCCGCCGCCTGAAGGTCCGCTTGCGCCGTGGCATTGCCCGAGAGAAAGCCGGTGTCGAAGGTGTACTCGAAAGAGATGTTGACCTGCGCGCGCCCCGATTGGGCCAAAACAAACAGGCAGCCTAAGCACGCCATCACCGGAGGGACAACCGTTTTCATATTTGCCTTTCGCAAAGCAGTCTGAAGGCACCGCCAAGGCATGGAACGCTCCGCGACAAAAATAGTCAAAAATAATTTTCTAATCCTCCATTCCGAGTTTAGCCTCGGTTGACCAACAACCGCTGCATTGGGTGGTTTTGTTCGGTTTCTGAGCCATGCGAGTCGGCATTCTTACACGCGGCGAGGTGGAGGATCTGGACCGGGCGCAACGCCTGGGCTTCCGGTCCATGGAGTGGATGTGTTTCCATGACAGTCCGGCCGGGCCGGGCCACGCGGACTGGAAACCGTTCGCCGAAAAGTTCGCGGCCGACGCCAGGGCGCGCGACATCCGCGTTTCGGCCATCGGAGCGCTCTATCAAAACCCGCTTGCCCCGAAACAAACCGAATTTGCCCGAGCCGCGTTCCGGCGGGCCATCGACGTGGCGGCGCACATCGGCGTGAACACGGTCGCCGGATTCGCGGGCGCGATCATTGAAACCGAGCAGGACGATCGGGGCGGTCACGTCGTTTACAAGCCGTTCGAGAATTATCTGCCGCAACTGCTCGCGTTTTGGGAGCCGTTGGCAAATTTCGCCGCGGAAAAAGGCGTGCGAATCGCCTTCGAGCATTGTCCACAGGGGGCGTATCACCTGCCGTTGATGAACTACAACATGCTCGGCCAGCCGGCGATGTGGGAGCGGTTGTTCAATGCGACGAAGTGCGAGAACCTCGGCATCGAATGGGACGCGAGCCATCTGCTCTGCCAGTTCATCGATCCCGTCGCGAACATCCACAAGTTCGGACGGAAAATTTTTCACGTTCACGCGAAGGACGCCTACATCAACCGGTCCCTGCTCGAAACGTACGGCATCTGCCATCCCGGCGTGGCGGAACACCGCTTCCCCGGTTTCGGACAGGCGGACTGGGCGGAAATCATCCACGCGCTACTGCGCTCCGGATATGATTCGGATCTGAACATCGAAGGCCGGCATGATCCGGTGTTTCGCGACCACGGCGCGAACGACGGCACGCCGCTCGCGGGAATCCAACTCGAAGAGGCCGGTTTGTTGGCTGCCAAAAAAACTTTGAAGCAATACGTCGGGGAACTCTGACGCGGGGGTGGAGCAATAAAATGAAGGAAAGCCGACGAAAAGCGGCGGGCGCGAAACTGACGCAAAAGGCGTTCAACAAATCTCCTGCTCGACAGAAGGCGAATCCGGGCGCAGAGTGACCGCGTTATATGGAAACGATTACCGAGAACGAGGCCATCCTGCAAAAGACAAGAGAGCTTTGCCAGGCGATCATCGTCGAGCTTGATTTCCAGACGATCCGCCGGCAAGTGGACGCCTTTCTGGCGGACGAAGGCGTCAAGGCGCAATACCAGGATTTGAGCGATCGCGGCGCGATGTTGCAGCACAAACAACAGACGGGCGCGCCGCTCGACATGACGGAGATCGCGGATTTCGAGAAGCGGCGCGAGTCATTCCTTGGCAACCCGGTCGCCAAAGGGTTTCTTGACGCCCAACAGATAATGCACCAGGTGCAGGAATCCGTCAGCCAGTACGTCGCTAAAACATTCGAGCTGGGCCGCCTGCCGCTGGCGGAGGATTTCGACCACGGTTCATGCGGACACGGATGCGGTTGCAGCCATTGATTGGCGGTTCGCCGCGCGCGGCCGACACAGGGGAATTTCTCCTTGCCCCGTTTCGTTTCGTGGTTTAGCCATTACCCATGCCTAGAACAGTCATCTCGCGACGCCATTTTCTTTGTTCCTCTGCCGTGACGGCCACGACTTTGCTCGTTGCACCGGCTTTTTTGCGCGCCAAATCACTCAACGAGAAACTCAACATCGGCCTCATCGGCGTGGGCAACAAAGGCGCCGAGAATCTCAGGGGCGTTTCGGTCGAAAACATCGTTGCGCTTTGCGACATCGACGAAAACTTCCTCAATGCGGCGGCACAAAAAGTTCCGGGCGCGAAAAGGTATCGCGACTTTCGAAAGATGCTCGAGCAACGGGACCTTGACGCTGTTGTGGTCACGATTCCAGACCACAACCACGCTGTCGCCGCGATGGCTGCCCTCAAACTCGGCAGGCACGTCTATTGTGAAAAGCCCCTCACCCATGACATCTACGAAGCGCGCCAGCTCGCGCTGGCCGCGCGCGAACACAAGGTCGCCACCCAGATGGGCAACGGCGGACACGCGAGCGAGTCGCTCCGCTCGGCGGTGGAATGGGTGCAGGCTGGTGTCATCGGCGAAGTGCGCGAGGTGCATGCGTGGTCGAATCGGCCAATCTGGCCGCAGGGCATCACGCGGCCGACGGACACTCCTCCCGTCCCCGCGAGCATCGACTGGGACCTCTGGATAGGGAGCGCGCCGATGCGGCCCTATCATCCCGCGTATCACCCGTTCAAATGGCGCGGGTGGTGGGATTTCGGCACGGGCGCGCTCGGCGACATGGGCTGCCACATCATTGACGCCGCGTTCTGGGCGCTCAACCTCGGCCATCCTGAAAGCGTTGAAACCGAATCGTCGCCGGTAAACAACGAAACCGCGCCAAGCTGGTCTGTCGTGCATTATCAGTTCCCGGCCCGCGGTTCGTTGCCGCCGGTGAAACTGACCTGGCACGACGGCGGCAAGCTGCCTCCGCGCGAGCTGCTCGACCTCGCCGACGGCGAAAAATTCCCGGAGAACGGGTCCGTGTTCATTGGCCAGAAAGGGCGGCTCGTGCTGATGCAGGGAAAAACGGAACTGCTCCCGGAAAATCAATGGAAGGGCTTTCAGCCTCCTTCGAAAAAAATCCCCCGCTCCGCTGGTCATTACGCGGAATGGATCGCGGCGTGCAAGGGCGGGCCTCCGGCTTTCTCCAACTTCGATTATGCCGGCCCACTGACGGAAACGATCCTGCTCGGCAACGTCGCGTTGCGCGCGGGAAAGAAGATCGAATGGGACGGAAAGAACCTGAAGGCGCGCAACGCCCCGGAGGCCGGCCATTTAATCCGCCGCGGGTACCGGAGTGGCTGGAGCTTATAGATTCCGCTGATTCGTTGAAACCTCCCCTGCGGCCGGGACTGGCGGTTGCAACGACGGCGCATTGCGGCGATCAGAGTTGCGCGCCCAACCCGGGTTCTCCCGAAGGAAGCCCGAGCACCCCCGCGACGACCGATAAGTCATTGGTTTCAATTCGGGCCCCCATTCGGTCTCTCAAGAGACGGAAATAGGCGCCATCGATCGTATGACCGCGAGCTGAGAAGAGCACCGGCCTGCCGCCTTGATATTCAACCCGGAGCGGGTAAGTCTGCGAAACTCCTCCCGACGACGGAATAATCAACGTGGCCAGCATAAGCGTCCTGCATTTGACTGGGCGAAACCGTGTGTGATTCATTCTGCCCGGCGGAACCTGTTCTTATTACTCTCACGAAAAACGGAACCTCCTGATGTCGAACAGTCCGGCGACCGGCACCGGACAGGCCGCTGCTACTTTTTCTTCTTCTCCTTTAACTCGTCGAGCTTTCGTTTCGCCAGCGTGTAATCCTGTTTCGCTGATTCCTCCAGCAGTTTCATGCCGGCAGCTCCGTCTTTCTCAACGCCGTCACCGTTGAGGTAACGCAGTCCCAGCTCGTACTGAGCGGATGGGGAGCCTTCTGCAGCGCGCTTTTTTTGAAACTCGATGGTTTTTTTGAGGGTTTCCAGTTTGGCCTTCTCAGGATCGGCGGGCGGTGGCGGCGCAGGAACGGCCGTGTTGGTGTTCGCCGGAACAGGCGCGGGCGGCGTGGGAGCCGGCTTGGGTGCGGGTGCGCGGCTCGCGGACCGCGGGTCGTTGGCCGGAGTAACGACTCTTCGCGTCAATTGCCGGGCCGATTGTGCGCACAGAATTGACGGGACCAGCAGCACGGCGGCAAAGGAAAGCAGAATCGCGAAGATTCTTCTCATAGTGTGGAGAACCTTCCACACCCTTGCCTCGCGGGCAAGATGAAAGAAAATCCTCCAATTCCCAAGGATTTGTGTTAAAACCAACTCAATGAAGCCAGCCCTCTTTGTGTCGGTCATCGCTCTGTTCACGACAACCGCCAGCGCCACGAACTGGCCGGCCTGGCGCGGGCCAGATGCAGACGGAACGACGCGCGAAAGAAACCTTCCGACCGAGTGGAGCGATTCAAAAAACATCCGCTGGAAAGTTCAGCTGCCCGACGCGGGAAACTCCACACCCATCGTCTGGGGTGATCGTATCTTTCTTGCGCAGGCACTTGAAGCTGAGAACCGGCGCACGGTGATGTGCCTTGATGGCGCGACCGGCAAAATACTGTGGCAATCTGGTGTCAACTACCGGGAGAAGGACGAGTCACACGAGGCCAATCCACATTGCTCGGCGTCTCCGGTGACGGACGGCGCGCGCGTGGTCGCCTACTTTGGATCGGCCGGAGTGTGTTGTTTTGATCTCGAGGGAAAAGAGCTCTGGCACCGCGATCTTGGGAGGCAGCAACACGAGTGGGGTTACGCTTCGTCACCGGTGATTCACGGGGACCTCTGCTTTGTCTATCACGGCCCGGGTTCCGGCGCTCAACTGCTCGGGCTGAACAAGAAAACCGGCGAGACCGTCTGGAAGTTCGCCGAACCACCGGCGAAGACCGCCGGTCGCGGCGACGGCTTCAAGGGACGCGAGCCCGGCTATGTCGGCAGTTGGAGCACCCCGCTCCTGGTCAGGGCGAAGGGACACGACGAACTGGTGATGAGTTTTCCGACACTGCTCGCCGCGTTCGATCCGCAAACCGGCAGACAGCTCTGGACCTGCGAAGGTCTGAGTCCTCTCGTTTATGCCTCACCGGTTTGCGCGGACGGATTGGTCGTGGCAATGGGCGGTTTTTTTGGCGGCGCGATCGCCGTGAAGCCCGGCGGCAACGGTGACGTCACCGCCGCAGAACGTGTGTGGCTCGAGGAGCGCGCAAAGAAAAACCGCTGCGGCTCCGGCGTCGTCGTGGACGGCCGGATGTTTCTGGTCAACATGGAGGGGTTTGCCGAGTGTATTGACCTGAAGACGGGGCGGCAGTCGTGGGAGGAGCGAATGCCGAAGAAGGGCGCGAAAGGCGATTCCTGGTCTTCCACCCTGCTTGCCGGCGACAGGATTTACGCGGTGAACCAATCCGGCGATGTCATTGTGCTCAAGGCCGGCCCTGCGTTTGAAGTCGTCGCCGTCAACAGCATCGGCGATGAAACGACCAATGCCTCGCTCGTGCCTTGCGACGGGGGGTTGCTGCTCCGCACGCACAAGCATCTCTGGTGCATCGGAGGCGATCGCAAAGTGGCATCCGTGCGATGATTTGCGGCGAGCAATGCCAGATGTCGGTCTCGAAAGAAAGGACTGAATGACGCTCCGAACAGGGAACGGAGAATGCGGGCCATGCGAGTTGCTCCGCAGCTCCGCCATACCTACACTCCATAACCAATCATGCTAATCGTCCATGTCCAGGTCCACGTGAAACCCGAACACGTCGAAGCTTTCAAGGCCGCGACGCTCGAAAATGCGCGCAACAGCGTCAAGGAACCGGGCATCGCGCGCTTTGATGTGGCGCAACAACAGGACGATCCGACCCGCTTCGTGCTCGTCGAAGTTTATCGCGACGCGGATGCGCCTGCGAAGCACAAAGAAACAGCCCATTACGCGAAGTGGCGCGACGCAGTCGCGCCGATGATGGCCGGGCCGCGCACGAGCGTTAAACTCGTCAACGTGTTTCCCGATGATGCGGGTTGGTGAAAGCGCGGGACCGCGAATTCTCCCGACGTTCGTGGCATTCGGGCGCAAATGGCGGCGGCCGCCTCTCTGAAATGAATCCAACCCCGCGTTTTGAGTTTGCGTCCGCAACCCGGATCATCTTTGGCGCGGGCGCGCTGAGGGAGATCAGTGCCATTGCCAGATCGTTCGGGATGTGCGCGCTCGTCGTGACCGGCAGGAGCATTGATCGCGCGCAACTTCTCCTCGACATGCTGGAGTCGGCGGGTCTCCTCCCGTCGGTGTTCCCGATCGAAGGAGAACCGGCCATCGATTCGATTGTTCGCGGAGTCCGGTGCGCCAAAGAAAAGCGGTGCGACCTCGTCATCGGCTTCGGCGGTGGCAGCGCGGTTGATGCCGGCAAAGCCATAGCCGCGTTGATGACGAATGACGGAGATGTGCTCGACTATCTGGAAGTCATCGGCCGTGGCAGGACGCTGATCAACCCACCTGCGCCCTTCATTGCGATCCCCACAACCGCCGGAACCGGCGCCGAGGTCACGCGCAATGCCGTGCTCGCCTCGCCCGAACACCGCGTCAAAGTCAGCCTGCGCAGTCCGCTGATGCTCCCAAGAGTCGCGCTTGTGGATCCGGAATTGACATACAATTTGCCACCGGCGATCACGGCCAGTACCGGTCTCGATGCATTGACGCAACTCATCGAGCCCTACGTTTCCTGCCGGGCAAACCCGTTGACCGATGCGATCTGCACCGAAGGGATCCGCCGCGCGGCGCGTTCGTTGCGGCACGCCTTCGACAACGGCGCCGACAAGGCCGCGCGCGAAGACATGGCGCTGGCGAGTCTGTTTGGCGGACTGGCGCTGGCCAACGCCGGTCTCGGGGCGGTGCATGGTTTTGCCGCGTCCATTGGTGGAATGTTCCCCGCCCCGCATGGCGCCGTTTGCGCCGCGCTTTTGCCGCATGTCATGCAGGCCAATCTCATCGCGCTCCACGAACGCGACCCCCGGGCCGAGGCGGTGCGCCGGTACGTTGAGGTTGCCAGACTCCTCACCGGAAGCGAGCGGGCCGGCGCGGCCGAAGGCATCGCGT
>DATNDF010000143.1 GCA_035607015.1 Candidatus Angelobacter sp.
CGAAAAATCTACTTCGACAACGCGCGGCGGCTGCTGGTGCGGGCGTTGCCGTTGCCGGTGATCAGGGCGTCGCATATCGGAAAAGACTTCAAAGTGGACAGCAAATTGAGCAAATCGGTCTGGCGGACGGCGCGGCCGGTCCACATGGAATGCACGTTGAAGGACGGTGTCGCCACGCCGGAAATCTCGACCTCGGTGCGCGCATTGTGGTCGGACAAATACCTTTACCTGGGGTACGAATGCCCGTTCACCCGGCTGACCGTGTTCGAACCAGCCGAGCGGAAGAAGGAGCGATACGGACTTTGGGACCGCGACGTGGTCGAGGCATTCATCGGGAGCGACGCATCCAATCTGAAGCATTACTATGAATTCGAGGTGTCACCGAGTGGCGAGGAGATTGATCTGGAACTGGGAGGAACGACGAAAGGCCTGGACTGGAACAGCGGATTTCAGTCGGTTGCGAAGCTGAACCGGAAAACCGGGTGGTACAACGTAGAGATACGCATTCCGCTGAGCGCGCTCAACCCGGTCGCGCCCGCTGCAGGATCGCGTTGGAGGCTGAACCTGTATCGGCATGATATCGCTCACAACGTTTTTCTGGCCTGGAGCCCGACCGCAACCAACACGGCGCATACGCCGGAGAAATTTGGCAACCTGGAGTTCGGGGAGTGAACCGGACAGAGGGGTCATGCGCTTATCTTCCGTTTCCTTCCTTTCCGGTAGTTTGCCGGTCGCCGGGTTGTTGTCGCTTTGTCGCCGGAGGACCGTTTCAATTCGTTAAGTTGATCGCGGAACAGCGCGGCCTTTTCAAACTCCAGGTTGTTGGCCGCGTTGAGCATCGATTCCTCCAGTTCGCGGATGGTTTCGGTCAGATCGAAATTACCGCCCGCATCATTGATTACTGCCGCGGTTGTTTTGCTCCCGGCATAACGCGTTGATAAGCTCTCTTCCACCGGCCGGCTGACGCTGCGCGGCGTGATGTTGTGCTCGCGATTATGGGCCAGTTGCTTTTGACGGCGGTATTCGGACACGGCGAGAAATTTTTGGATGCTTTGCGTCATTGTGTCGGCATAAAGAATCACCTCGCCATTGATGTGCCGCGCGGCCCGCCCCGCGGTCTGGATCAAACTCGTGGCACTGCGCAGGTAGCCTTCCTTGTCCGCGTCCAGTATGGCGACGAGCGAAACCTCCGGCAGATCGAGCCCTTCGCGCAGGAGGTTGATGCCCACCAGCACGTCAAAATCGCCCTTGCGCAACTCACGCAGGATCTCGACGCGCTCGATCGCGTCAATTTCGCTGTGGAGGTAACGGACGTTGATGCCGATGTCCCGCAGATAATCGGTCAATTCCTCGGCGGTCCGCTTGGTCAGTGTCGTGACCAGCACACGCTCCTTTTGCTCGACGCGTTTGCGCGCTTCCTCGATGAGGTCGTCGATCTGGCCTTTCAGCGGTTTGACGGTGACCTTCGGATCGATCAGCCCGGTGGGACGGACGACCAGTTCGATCACCCTGCCGCGCGACCATTCGATTTCCCTTGGTCCCGGGGTGGCGCTGACGTAAATGGTTTGCTTTTGGAATTGTTGAAACTCGTCGAAACTCAGGGGGCGATTGTCGAGCGCGCTCGGCAGGCGAAAGCCGTATTCGACCAGCACTTTTTTGCGGGCCATGTCGCCGGCATACATGCCGCCGATCTGCGGAATGGTGGCGTGCGATTCATCGATGACCAGCAGGTAATCCTCGGGCAGGAAATCCAGCAGCGTGTAGGGCCGTGAACCGGGGGGGCGCGCGGCGATGTGCCGCGAATAATTCTCGATCCCTGAACAGACGCCCATTTCCAGCATCATTTCCAGATCGTGTTCCGTTCGCATCTTGACGCGCTGGGCTTCGAGCAGCTTGCCGCGCGCCTCGAACCACGCGATGCGCCCGGTCAACTCCTCGCGAATGGTCAGCACCGCGCGTTTGATCTTCTCCATCGGCGTGACGAATTGTTTGCCGGGATAAACGGTGACGCCGGGCAACGACTCGATTTTGTGCCCGGTCAGCGGATCGAACCGCGTGATGCGCTCGATCTGGTCGCCGAAGAACTCGATCCGCAGCGCGTCTTCGCGGCCGGCCGGACAAAGCTCGATGGTGTCGCCGCGCACACGAAACTGTCCGCGCTCGAAGGCGATGTCGTTCCGGCTGTATTGCAGGTCCACGACGCGTTCCAGAAACTGCTCGCGTGTGATCTCCTGTCCGACCCGGATCGGAATCACCATCGCCTCGTAGTCCTCTTTGCTGCCGATGCCGTAAATGCACGAGACGCTGGCGACCACCACGACGTCGCGCCTCGCGAACAATGAACTCATCGTGGACAACCGCAGGCGCTCGATCTCCTCGTTCCGGCTGGAATCCTTCTCGATGAACGTGTCGGTGCGCGGGATGTAGGCCTCCGGCTGATAATAATCAAAATAGCTGACGAAGTATTCCACCGCATTGTTGGGGAAGAAGCTCTTGAACTCGGCGTAAAGCTGGGCGGCCAGCGTTTTGTTGTGGGAGATGACCAGCGTCGGTTTGCCGACATTCCGGATGACATTCGCGATCGCAAACGTCTTGCCCGAACCCGTCACCCCGAGCAGCGTCTGGTGCTTGGCGTCGGACAGAATTCCTTCCGTCAGTTCGGCGATGGCGCGCGGTTGATCACCGGCGGGGCGGTATGGCGCGACGAGCTCAAACATCGAAGCGAAGTTAGGAGCAGGGTGGGGGAGTGTCAATGAAGCGCGGGGGACGGAGGTGATCCTGGCGGCCCGGAATAACCAAACAATTCTTTACATTCTGGTCACCTGCGGCAAACCTTGTGTCGTCATGGACACGCTTTTGTCTTTTTTGAACGGCGACCTTTCGATCTGGGGCGTAATTGCTGTGCCGGTCGGAGTCGCGATCTGCTTTGGACCGGCTCTGGTGACGTGGTTGAAGGCTGAAATAAAAACATCCGAAAAGGACGGGGAAAGCCGGTAGATCCGATTCGTGGCAGCCACGCAGGGGAAACCGGCTCCGATTCGGCGATGTCCACCGGACCAGGATTCTGATTTGGGGACTGTTTGGCGCGGTTTCGTGCTCTCACCGCGGTCAAGTGTGTAATTCAACGGATCGGAGCGATCGGCATTTTCGGTTATTCGTTGAATCGTTCATCGGTTCGGATAAACTTCGTTGTCAGACAGACCATGAAAATATTCCTGGCACCCGCCGTGTTCCTTTCTTTTTCTTTTTTGTTGTGCGCTGAAATAAAGGACCCCGTTCCCCTCTGGCCCGCCGGCGCACCCGGCGCCCTTGGGAAGGATGACAAGGACGTTCCCACCCTCACGCCTTACCTCGCGGAACCGGACAAAGCGACTGGTGCGGCGATGGTGATTTGTCCGGGCGGTGGCTATGGCATGCTGGCGCCACACGAGGGCAACGACTATGCGTTGTGGTTGAATCAGCATGGCGTGACCGCGTTCGTGCTCAAGTACCGGCTCGGGTCAAACGGATACCGTCATCCAGCAATGCTGAACGACGCGGCTCGCGCGGTCCGGCTCGTGCGCGCAAGGTCGAAGGACTGGAAGATTGATCCGCATCGCGTCGGTCTCATGGGCTCGTCGGCGGGCGGGCATCTGGCTTCGACGTTGCTCACACATTTCGACGCGGGCAAGGCGGATGCAACCGACCCGATTGAACGGGAAAGTTCGCGGCCGGACATCGGCGTTCTGTGTTATGCAGTCATCACGATGGGAGAATTCACACATCAAGGCTCGAAGAACAATCTGCTCGGCAAAGAACCTCCGGCAGAACTGGTGAAGCTCCTGTCCAACGAACTTCAGGTGACGAGGGAAACGCCGCCCTGTTTTCTTTTCCATACTTACGAGGACACGGCGGTGCCGGTGGAAAACGCCCTCATGTTCGCAGCCGCGCTGCGCAAGGCGGGCGTGCCGTTCGACCTGCACGTTTACCAGAAGGGCAGGCATGGGATCGGGTTGGGAGACAAACCTCCGTTCAACCATCCGCATCCATGGGCGAACGATTGCCTGTTCTGGTTGAAAGAACAAAAGTTCGTAAAGTAGAAGCAGCGCGGCGCCGGCAGGTCAGTGCCGCGTGCAGAATCGGAGCGTCGTCAGGACTGATTGGAAGCGTGACGAGCTGGCGCGCTGTTACCCGCCACGGATTCGAACCTTTTGCCGGCATCGGCGAGGATAACTACGATTCAGAGGTGTTCTGTAGCGAGTAGAGTGAATGACAGAGTTGAATCCGCCCGGCGTTTTGGATTTTGTCCCGTCGTTCGATAGGAATGCCCGTCCTGCGGCCTTCTTTCTTCGGATTCCGTGAGGGGCTCATCGTGCGTCTGCCCGATCGGTCGTGATTATTCACGGTCCGTGTTTCGGGCCCGAAGCAAATTGAAAGGCGATTGTTGCAGACGACAGGCCGTTCGGGATGATAGGCTGGGTTTTCAGGTGACCCTGGAAGAATCGAGATACTATGAATCGGCAAAAAATCGGCGCTCGCGCGGAATACCGTCAACTGGAAGGCCAGCGCATCAGGGACTCGGCGAGTCTCACGCAAACTTTTCCGGAATTGAAGTCATTGACGGTGGACCTTGTGTATTACAACTCCGACGGCGTTACCAAGAGCAGTCAGATCAAATACACCGTCAACCTCGACAACGCGCGGGCCGTGTTCTGTTTCGACTGCCTCAACCGCGAATGCGTCCGCGGCGATTTTGATTTGAGCGATGAGATCACCAACGCCGTGGCTGTGCGTCGTACCAGCGTGAGCGGTGAAAAGCGATGCGCGGGCTGGCTCAGCAAGTCCACCATTGGCACGGTCCAGTGCCAGAACATTCTTCGCTACAAATTCAACCTCGGATACGGCCGGCCGGAGCGGCGGACGCGGTGAGGCCGGAAAACTTTCGGGAGGAATTTTGCGTTTGAGTGTTGCGGCCGGCCCCATTGACGGTTAGCGTACGGGGAGCGGCACGTTTTCAGGACCCGGCGGGCCGTTACCTGGCGGATTCAGGTAGGGGCACGTCCATACGTTTATGTTGAATGATTCAATTCCGACCGAAGGTGATCGCAAGGCCGACACGCCGGCCTGGAAGGCGGTCGTGGCCCGGTATCAGAAGCCCTCTGTCGGGCGGGGAGTGTGGCAAATTGTCAACACGCTTATCCCTTACGCGGCCCTCTGGTATCTGATGTATCTGAGCCTGTCGGTATCCTGGTGGCTTGTAGTGCCGCTGGCGGTCCTGGCGGCGGGATTCCTGGTGCGGGTCTTTATCATTCACCACGACTGCGGGCACGGCTCGTTTTTCAAATCCCGGCGGGCGAATGACATTTTGGGATTTGTCACCGGCGTGCTGACTTTCACTCCCTACTACCATTGGCGTTGGGAGCATGCGCTTCATCATTCAACGGCGGGTGATCTGGATCGGCGCGGAATGGGTGACATCTGGACCCTGACCGTGCAGGAATACCTGGAGTCGTCACGCTGGCAGCGCTTCGCCTACCGCCTGGCGCGCAATCCGGTGGTGTTATTCCTGATTGCGCCGCTGTTCATGTTTCTGGTGAAACATCGATTTCCGAAGGCCAATGCGAGCCCGCGGGAACGTGATTCCGTCCACTGGGCGAACATTGCGATTTTAGGGATGGTGGCCGGTCTGGTCTGGGTTTTCGGTCTCAAAGCCTACCTGTTGATTCAATTGATGGTGACGGGTATCGCAGGCACGGCGGGTGTGTGGCTGTTTTATGTACAGCATCAGTTCGACGGGGTTTACTGGGAACGTGGCGACGAATGGGACTACGCGATGGCGGCGCTGAAAGGCAGTTCGTTCTACAAACTGCCCAAAGTTCTGCAATGGTTCTCGGGCAACATCGGCTTCCATCACATTCACCATCTGAGCCCGCGGATTCCCAATTACCATCTCGAGAAATGTCACGACGCAGAACCGCTGTTTCAAAGCGTGAAGCCGCTCACGCTTTTCGCCAGTTTCAAGTCCTTCACCTTCCGTCTTTGGGATGAACAACGCCGCCGGTTGGTGGGGTACCGGCATTTGCGGGCCGTTCGTCGATCCCGGAGAGAAGTCCTCCGGCGTTAACGCGGGACGGGCGACGGGTTTGACCGGTCGCGCTACCGACGAACCAGCAGGGCGGTTTTACTTGCAAGCACGACACGCGCTCGCCCTGATTGCTTGTGAGCGGTTCTTTACGGAGGGCGGACCTCAGAGGGTCGTCCACGTCGAAGGAGTAGCGATGGAGACCTTTTCGTCAGTTCCATCATCCACCAAACCGTTACGAGCTTTTATATGGAGGCGACCACCCGGAACAATGCGCGGGTTCCGCGAGTCGTGCGGAGGTGATACGATGAAATTGTGAGGTGACCGGCGACAGGGTTATCCGATGGCGGCCGCGGATGGTTCCCCAAACCAGAGAAAAGGCGCGGCGCGGCGTCCGCACCCGGACCGCGCAAGTTCCGTCTGGTTTCCGGAGAGGGCCAGAAATGTCGCGCGACGCCGGAATCTGAGATTGCCCTGGCCATTTGGTCTAATCCAGAAGGTTTCTGAGAATGATGGTTGCGGTTTGCCGAACCTGTTCCGATCGGGCTTCAAGAATCCGATATTGTTCGCTCCAGTCGGCCTTTGACTGGTTGCGTTCGCGCCACAGGGTTTTGAGGACGCGCTCGGTTCGTTCGACTTGTTGTTGAGCGGCCGCAAACGATTCACGTCCTTCCGGCAGGTCGGAAATGTTGCCTACAAAAAATCGACTGATCCGCCGGTTGCCGAAGACGGCGTGCAAGAGCATGACCACGGTCTGCTCATAGGCGTACCAGCGCTGGCGCAGGGCCTCCTGCAAAAAGCCGTGGCGGATTGCGAAAAACTCCGAGCGGGGCCGCTCAGTGTATTGGCGGATTTCTTTGGCCTCGGACGGGAACCAGTTGTAGAGCAGCGCGAACGTTCCGTAGGTGTCAATGAGCTGCTTGGAATGATTGTGGTCGGTCGAGATCTCGCCGACGCAAATGTCCTGCTGCAGTTCCACGCAAATTTCCGGCAGGTCGTGCAACAGACCCAGCACCTCCTTGCCGACGGCGGTGCCGTAATTAAAATCGCCCGGGATGAGCCAATACACGTCGTTGTCGCCGCCCCGCTCGTAAGCCATGCCCAGTCCCGAGTTCCACATCTGGCAGGTGTCCACGCACCACGCGTCCAGAATGTCCGAGTGCCGGGCGACGGTGTTTCTTCTGAAATCGAGGAAGGCCTTGTTATCTGCCATGGCATAGTGTGTCTTCCGGTCCATGACGGTGATGGGGCGCGCGTAAGCGTGCCTGTCCGCGTCCAACCGTGCAATCAACTGATAAAGCTCCTCCAGATCGGAGTAATGTTCCGATTGTTTGAAGGGATAAATCACGACGGGATGGATCTTGCCTGCCGCTGTTGTCGCGGGAGATTTTTGCTTCAATTCGCGCGGTGTCCCTTTGTTGACCGGCGATTTTTTTTTCATAAGACTGACGGTCGTTTAAGCGGGCCGGATCCCGAAGGCATTTGTGTCACTTGGCGCGGTCAGGTCGGGGCGTCAACCAGCGCTCGGTCGGTTTGAACATTCGGGAACCAAACGGGAGTATGCCAGCCGCAACCGGTTTAACAACGCCAAAATGACCCGCTGGAGATGATCCGCTAATGTGTCGCGAACTGGGCAACGGCGCATCGCCAGGCGGGAAACTGGAGGTTATCTGAGGTTGGGAAATGACATCCCTCCCGGTCCTGAGGTATCATCGGTGGAAAACCAAAAGCGTTTGGCTCGCTGGACTCTTTCATAAGCCGTCTCGTCCATGGTTTCGACGCGGAGATCCGCCATGACCAGGTGACCGCGATTGGAATGACGGAACGCCAGTGCCTGAGAAACGAAAGCCGGACCCACCTGTCCAAACGGTCGCCTGGAAAGCCGGAGTCGCATGGCCGCAAGCCTGTCGGACTCGACGAATCCCGAGCTATCGGCCGGCAGAAGCAAGGTTACCTCGGTGGCACGGGCTTTGTGTACTTGAACGGGAGGACGTCGGGGACGACGTGAACGTCGGTTGTAAATTTGAACGGGGCCGACGTGCCGTTAGTGAAGGTCAACTCCACGAAGCCGGCGGTCCAGCCTTTGGCCGGTTTTCCAATACGCGCCGGATAAACAAAAGGCCCGGTTCCTTTGGCGCGGATCCGTGTGCTTTTCCATGCGGGACCGATGGTCATGAGTCGGAAGTCGCGCGCTTCTTCGTTGGTTGCCTGCCAGAGGGTGGCCTCTGCGGGACGGGTGGCGCTCCGGACCGTGATTGAGCCGTCTTTCCCGGCAGTCCAGGAAAACTCCGGTAGTGAGCCGCCTTTCACGACCGCGTTGTAGCACGCCAGAAGGGACTGCCAGGCGTCACTGCCTTTCAGACCATGGTCCGCGTTCGGCACGTAGCGGAGATACTTCACTCCCGGCAGGTCGTTGAAATAAAACTGCGATGAATCGGGCAGAAAAAACTGGTCGCCGCTCGCGTTGATCAGAAACTTCGGGATGCCCAGGCGGGCGCGGTATTGATAGGGCTCCTCGATTTTCATCAAGGCCCGGTATTCAGGTGTGCCGCTCCAATCCATGATCTTCAACGCAACATAATCGGCGATCGCGGGCGCCCAGAAACCGTAGGCCTCCCAGTGGTGAACGAAGGAGGGTTCGATGTTCAGCAGGTCAATCACGATGGGCGCGATGGCGATCACGCGATTGTCAACGGCGGCGGTGGTCCAGGTCGTCCAGCCCCGCTTCGAGCCGCCGGAAACGAAAAACTTGTCCACAGCGACCTTGCCGCCGACGTCGCTGGCGCAAAACGCGGTGATTGTGTCCATGGCTCGCACGGCGGCCTTGGTCATGGGGAGGCGTGCGGGCCACTTCTCATCGCCCGTCCGGAGAAATTTGTCCCAAGTGTAAGCGATGATTCCGTCTTCGGTGCGTTCTTGCGTTTCGCCGGCGAAAGTGAGCGGTTCGTTGGGGACGTTGCGCAGTTCGGCGGTGACGGTCCCGGTTTTGGTGGCAATGGTCGTGAAGTTGGCGTCTGCTTTTGACGGCGCGCCGCTCTTGTTGCTCCCGCCGCTGATGAACAGCAGGCCGGTTGAACTGGTGACCTGGTCCGGCTTCACGATTGTTAGCCAGTGCTGCCAAAGGGTGCGGTCCACCTCGTTGGTGGTGAGCCACGCCTGCGAGGTCATGTCCAAAACATAGGTCGTGTAGCCATCGCCTTTGAGCGTATTGACCATGCGCCACATATAGTTTGTGTCCGGCGTGGCAACATAGCGGTCGAGCGCAGTCTGCGGACTCAGGAGCGTCCGGTCGGCCGTTGCGGCCGCCAACCCGGCGATGCAGGCAAACGTCGCGACAGAAAGGGCGAAAGTGAATCGGAGAGGTCGTGATTTCATAGGCTCCGACTACTTGAAGCAGGTTTGGCGCAGATGAGCGACAAAAAAGTGATTGCTCCCGCCGCGGGGCGCCGCCAGCATCGAAAAGCCGCCGCCATACGCCTGTGACTTTGCCTTACCGAACAATCTCTGCGCTGCGTCCGCCTCGCGAACTGCGGTGCCTTGTCACCGCTCTTGCGACGGCGTTTTTCCTGATCGCGACCGTCGAGG
>DATNDF010000144.1 GCA_035607015.1 Candidatus Angelobacter sp.
GAGCAGAATTCCGCCGTGCGCATGAAGGGTTTGAGAAAAGTCTTCTTGTGGAATTCCGGCTTCGCTTTCACGAGCTGCTGGTTCACGTATTGCAGAAAGCGATTCGTGCTGTACGCGAAGGGATAATGGATCGGTTCGTCAATGGTGTAATCCGCGTTGCCGCGCGTGCTGTTGACGTGCGTGATGGCGTGACAGGACGTGCAGGTGATGCCGGCCTGCGCGGTGGGATGATGCACGTCGTCAAATTTCGGGTCGTCAAACGCTCCGCTGAAAAACGGAACCACATCGTGGCAACCCGCGCACCAGCGGGCCGCCTTCACGTTCCCGTCGCGCTGGAGCGCAACCCGACGCGTCTCGCGCACGCTGAACAGATACGGCTTGTTGTTGAACGAGCTGAAATGGTGAGCGCTGTGGAACCAGCCTTTGTAGGCATCCTCATGGCACTTCAAACAATAGTCGTCCATCATCATTGTGCGGGCCGGGATGAAGTTGCCCGTCGCGGTCCGGGCGAGTGACGGTTCGAAGTATTTCTTTCCCTCCACGGACCCGACCTGGTTCTTCCTCGGGTGCGCCGAGTGGAGGAGCACCATTCCCAACACGATGGCTCCGACAGCCGCGGCCCAGCGCAGGCCGACCTGCCACTTGATCCGCGGCCCCGCCAGGCGATGCAAGATGTAAAGCCAGATTGCAAACAGCGGCGCGATCACGTGCGCCCAGTATGCGACAGACCGCGCCTGGGGATTCTTGAGTCCGACGTTTTTGAACTGGAAGATGTCAATGCGCGTAAGCAGCAGTCCTGTCACCAGCACGACCAGGCTCGTGGCGAAAAGCAGATAGCCCACCCTGACTGCGCGGCGGTTGGGCCGGTCATGTGCGTTCCGGATGTGAATGGCACCGAAGATGACCACCGGAAGGACGAGCAACAATCCCAGCGCCAGGTGGGCGCCAAACATCACCATATAGAACCAGTTCTGATATGTCTGGTTGGCTCCCGCCTTCAGCCATTCCAGGAAGGTAATCGCGCTGAGATAAACCGAATTGGCGGCGAGCACCGCGACCAGCCCAAAAATACAGAGCAAAAGGACTCGCAGTTTTGGGCCGACCGCCCGCACGTATCTTTTTCGGGACGGGGTCGAAGGGACTGGGTTTTCAATGCTCATGATGTCCGAACAATTTCACATTTCGTCGACAAAAGTTCATCCGCCTGGTTCGGCTTCGCCCATTAATTCAATAGCTAAACGTGGCCTGGGCGTAAAGGTAATCGGCATCCCTGGCACCCCCCGATCCCGCAAGTGAACTTTTCACGTAGCTGCCGGCGAAAAAATGACCATAGCCGCCCTGCAAAACCGCGCATGTCTTGACGGCGTACGAAACGACCATTTCCACTTCCGATCCCACGTAGCGGCTGTAACCGGGATTGATGCCATAGCCCCCGCCGGGAGTCGGAGCCAGCCCGCCCCGCCGCGCGCCGGACACGGTGTAAAAAGAGTCGTGGGTGTCGGCCAGCCAGAAGGCGTGGCCGTCCAGCGCAACGGTCAGCGGCCTGGCGGGTCTCAGCGAGCCGCTGACGCGGACGTCGTGAATGTTCTGCCACGAAACGAAATCCATGGCGCCGTAAAATTTGTGATTTGACGGGAAGAGATTGTCGAACGTCCCGTGCTTGCTGTCATTCGGATTGTTGTCGCCGGAGGAATAGTTGTACTCAACGCCCAGGCGGGGTGAACCGGAAGCGTTCTTCCATGTGTAACCCCCGGCAACGTGCGCGGCCAATGCCTCCTGATCGAGGGCCGGTCCGGCGACCGTTTCCTTGTAACGTCCAAACTGGCCCGCCAGTTCGGCTTCGTAGTCCCAGCCGCCCGATTGTCCCGGCAACGATTTGACGCGCAGTCCGACGGTGTAAATGTCGCGGGGCGTGGCTCCGCCCGGTTGGGGAGCAGCGCCCGCGTTGGCGTCGGGGGAGCCAGCGCCGGTGTTCCGCGCGAGAAAATAAAGCTGCGTTTCCTGCCGGGGAATCAACGTTCGCGTCGAGGCGTAAACACCGGAGAACCAGTCGTAATCGTTCGCGACGTCAAAATTGTTGTCGTCGATTAGCACGACACGGCCCGCGAAGCCTTCCACCCAGACATCCCGGGTTTCAAATCGCAATTTGGCGGCGTCGAACGCGCGCGGCGCGTTGAGCCAGTCGGCGGAACCGACCAGGCGTTCGTCCCCATAAATCATTTCCTGACGACCAATCTTCGCCACCAGAGGAAATTCCTTGAGGTTGCCAAGTGCGATATAGCCTTGATGCAGATCGAACGGGCCGTTTGATTCCGGATTGGGATTACGATCGTCGCCGGTCGAGGAACTCCCCTGCCCTTCGACGAATGCGCCGATCCAGTCCATCTTGAATCCAAGATGCACCCGTTCGCGCAGCAACAGATACGTGTTGTCCGGATTGCCGCCGACCTTCCGAAAATCCACTGCTCCGGCCTGTCCGGCGGCGGCAAAATACTCCTTGTGCTCCTCGCGCACGCGAAACTGACCGCCAAGGTCCCACGCGTTGAAAATGGCTGACTCACTGCGCAGCCAGTCATTGACCAGGCCCGCACCGGGGGTGATGGCAGCAGCGGGTTTGGACATCGGCGGAGTTGCGGTACCCAGACGGTTGGTCGAGGTCACGGATTTGTCGTCGGCACGGGAGAAATCAGAACTCGAAGCCAGCAGGGTAAAGGAAAAAACAATTCGTTGCGCCACAAAAAGTCTGGTCGTTGCCATTTGGTTTGGTCGGAAACCAGACTTGAAAACGCGGAAAAGTGAAATGCCTTGGGGACAGATTGGGCCACGACAGGGGCGAAACGGAGTTATCGAGGGGTGAACAATGGGACAGGAGTCCGTCCTTGCATCGAAACTTCGCCGCTGGCCAGCCCTCAAAGTTGGGATCCGCACACTCTCTCGGGAACAATTTTGACTTTCTTACGCCGGCACGGGTAATTAACCTGAAGCAACTTCAAAAGCGTATGGACCACTACCTTGAACGCGTTGTTGACCTGCTCGATCCCTCTCTCAACCGCATCTACAACTTGACGCTTGATGAAGCGCGCAACCGTGTGCTTTCGGGCAAACCTGCGGCCGTTCGGGAAATCGACGGCTCATTCGCGTTGCTCGCGCAGGAAGGTAAAACCGTTCGTATGGCCCGCTCGCTCGATCGGCCCATGCGTTACTTTCTTGCCAAACGCCAGGAAGGCCCGGCGCTCATCGTCGCCGACCGCATCGACTCGATTCATCAAAAGCTCCGAGCCGAAGGACTCGACAACCAGTTTCATCCCAGTTACACGCGCATGGTACCGGCGCATTACCTCGTGGAAATCCAACTCGTCGGGTGTCCGGATCCCGATCCGATCTACACCCGTTTCTTCACACCACAACGCAACTCGCTTTCAACCGACCTCGACGAAATCGGCCGCCGCTACATCGGCGCGCTCGCCGATGAAATCGCGAAATGGCTGAAACAGATTCCTCAGCCGCAACCTTTGGGCGTTGCGTTCTCCGGTGGCATAGACAGCGGCTCTGTGTTCCTCGTGACGTATCATGTCATGCGCAAACTCGGCATGAACCCGTCTCGATTGAAGGCGTTCACATTGAACCTCGGCGGCGGCCCGGATTTCCAGCAGGCGGGCGAGTTCCTGAGCCGGCTCGGACTAGGCCTGTTTCTCGAACCCGTCGAAGCCGGTCTCGACGCCATCGATGTCGCCGAAACCATCCGCATCCTGGAAGACTACAAGCCCTTGGACGTCGAGTGCGCTTCAATGGGCATCACCCTTTGCCGCGGCATTCGTGCGCGCTACCCGGGTTGGAAATTCCTCACGGACGGCGACGGCGGCGATGAAAACCTCAAGGACTATCCGATCGAGGAGAATCCCGAGCTGACGATCCGCAGCGTCGTAAATAATCTCATGCTTTATCAGGAAGGCTGGGGCGTGGGCCGCATCAAACATTCGCTCACCTACAGCGGCGGTTTAAGCCGCAGCTACGCGCGCACATACGCTCCCGCGAAGCATTTCGGTTTCGAGGGTTTCAGCCCGTTCACCCGGCCGCAGGTCATCGCGGTGGCCGAGGCGATTCCTTTCGCGACGCTCACCGACATGTCGGTCGAAAAACTGTACGCGCTCAAGGGCGAAATCGTTTCGCACGGTGTCAAAGCCATTACCGGATTCGACATGCCGGTTTTTCCCAAACGCCGTTTCCAACATGGCGCGGTGACGAAGGAACATTTGCGCCGGCAGATGCCTGATCAGGAAACCATCCTTCGGCGGCAGTTCTTGTCCCTCTACGCGTAGGGGTCGCGGGCAGGCCGTTTTCTGCCTTTGCCTGGCGAGTTGTGCGGGCATAGAGTCGGGCGCATAGGCGCGCTTAATGAAAGCCCCGACCAACATCTCTGATCCTCAATCCATTCCAATGTTATGGAGCTTGCTATGATGGGTGCGCCGCAATGATTCGCCGCTTGGTTGAGTCATTGATCGTCCAGGGATATGAACATCATGCCATCGCCGACCGAATTAAGCGCGATGGTAATTACGTGGATTTCTCCGCGTTGATTGCAAAAGCGGCTGCGGAATCGAAGCTCGGATTGATTAGGAATACAAAACGCATTCTGCCCGATCTGAAATTCTTCGGATACCTTGCTGCGAACAACAAGAGAGCTCTCGTTCGTAAAGACGACATAGACAGACTTCATCATGCAACTCGTTCTGCCATCGAGGAACTCGTCCAAAGTATTTAGCGGCGACCTGGTGCCCGACCCGTTCTGCGGCTGCAGCACGACGAGTTTGACCGGCTTTACGCTCATCAAAATGTCTCGCAAGACATCTACACACTTGGATGGATCCTTGGTTGACTTTGAAGTGAGCACGCCGGGTCAGGGGACCCGGCCTACGAAACGTCTGCCGCACCTGTAGGCCGCGTGCCCTCACGCGGCGATGATGTTGTCTCCCGCTTCCGCATCCTGGCTGGCTTATTTGCCTCCGGGCGATTGCGTGGTTGCGAATTGATCGGTCAGCATCGGGCCCAGCTTGTCCACCAGACCTCCGGGTATGACCTGCCGCCAGCCGTCGGCGTAGCGATGGTATTGCAGGTCGCCGTCGCGGACGCGGCCATCGTCGTATTGCCATTGCCCGTGCACAATCACGTCGTCGGGACCTTGTTGCGTTTGTGACAGCACGCGTATTCCCGCCTCTTGTGTCGTTGCCATTTCGAGCGCCGCCATCATCTGTTCGGAAGACTGATAGCCAGCTCGAACGGACTCCGGCAACGACGCCAGCAGCGCGTCGGCTTTGGCCTTCGCCTCGGCGTCCAACACGATCGCGTTGGCGAGCGCGTTGGTATCGCGATTGGCCTTGGCCCAGTGCAGGGTTTCAAAAGCCGATTCGGGCGCCGCCGTACCGACGTTGTTCCACGAGGTCACGGGAATCAGACCTTCCAACAAACCGGTCCTGGAATCGGCGTTTGCATCGCTCTTTCCCGACGCGGGAGTTTGGGAACCCGACAAGGATTGGAGACGCCGGACCTCTGCCTGCGCCGCGGCCAGTTCCCGTTCGCGTTGCCGGTTGGCGGCGGTCTGGCCGCGCAAACGCATCAATTCAGCGTGTTCATTTCTCAACCTGGCCAGTTCGTCGGCATCCGTTTGCAGCGCGGCCAGTCGCCGGTTCTCTTCGCGCAGCCGCACCAGCTCCGCCGACTGTCGGCGAAGTCCCTCGATTTCCGAGCGGAGCCGCGCGTTGGTTTGATACTGAAGCACCACGGGCGTGGCGACACCAGCGGCGACGACCGCGCTGACAATTCCGATTTTCAATTTGGTCAGGCTCATAAGTTTTAGGACGGTTAAAGTTGTGACGGTCACTGTCGTCGCGGCACCCGCGAGCGAAGCAGTGGTCACCGCGGCGGCAAATCCGGCGGGCGCTGACTGAACCGCGCCAGCCGTGATTCCAGCAGTCAATGCCGCCGAGGACAGAGTGATGCCGCACCGCGCGAAATAACGCCGCAGTTTTTCCAAGGCGCGCGTCACGCGTTTGCGCGCGCCCTCCTCGCTGGTGCCGAGTGCCTCGCCGACTGACCGGAGGTCTTTGCGCTCAAAGAAGCGAAGGGGGACGGCGTCCCGGTCCCTGGCGCCGAGACGCGCCACGGCGTCGTCGAGGACGGGACCGAGTTGGTCCCAATTCGTTTTGGTTTCAGCGGATGCTTCCTGCATGGTGATAACCTCCCATTCACGGTTCACCCGACGACGTTCGGCGCGCGCGACTTTCGCCGCCGCAAAACGCGTGGCCTGGTAGAGCCAGCCGGTCAGAACCACACGACCTGACAGGGCGGCGGCCTTCCGCGCCAGATCGGCAAAGACCATTTGCGTTATGTCTTGCGCGAGGTGTGTGTCGCCGGCGACCTGCCGCAAGGCCGCGGAATAAACCAGGTCAACGTGCCGCGACACAAGCTCGGCAAAAGCGGCCTCTGAACCTTTCTCCGCGTAGCCGCGTAACAATTGAGCGTCGGTGTTCACGTCTGTTCCACTTTATAGCACCCGCGGACGCTCAAAGCGGACGGAAAATTTGATGTTGTTCGAGGAAATTCGATGGCGGTCCGAAAGAGTGGATGGATCTAAAGCCTGAAAAACAGAGTAAGGTTATTGCGGTGTGCGATGGCTTGCCGACGTCACGCGGAACGGATAAGATTCCCGGTCTATGCGATGTTTCCCGCTCCGCTTGATAGCGGGTGTTCTCATATTGATTTCGCTCAGTGTCACCGTTGCCGGCGATCGCCCTTCGGACAAGCGACTGCTCGTCATCGCGCCGGAACGCTTCCACCCAGCATTGAAGGAATTCGTCCGCTTCAAGCGAAAGCAATTGCCCACGGAACTGATCTCCCTTGAAAAGGTGCTGACGAAATCGAAAGGCGTGGATGATCCGGAAAAGATAAAGCGGTTTCTCTATCAGGAGTGGCGTGCGCAACATCTCGGTTACGCATTGCTGGTTGGCGATGCGGATGTGTTTCCAGTCCGATACATGGTGTTGGACCGCGTGACGCCGTCTGCTTTCGATTATGCATTCTACCCGTGCGATCTTTATTACAGCGATCTCGCGAAGGCTGATGGCGGCTTCGACGACTGGAACGCGCGCAAGGACGGCTTTCATGCGGCCTATTTCGGCGAGGTGCGCGGTGAGAAGAACAAGTCCGATCCGATCAATTTTGACGAAGTGGATTATCGTCCGGAAATTGCCGTCGGTCGCTGGCCAGTGAGCACGATCGAGGAAGCCCGCCTCGTCGCCGCCAAGACGATGCATTACGAAGAACGCGTTTTGAATGGAAGCGTTCCGGGCGAACGACGGGCGGCGTTTCTTTCAGTGGGAGGCTGGGTGGACAGCCGGCCATTGCTGGACAAATTGGCCGGGAAGATGCCCGCGGGCTGGTCGGTGGAGAAGCGGTATTACCACGATGGCAATCGCGACTTGAGCGCGCCGCCGCCGACCGAGGCGCAAATCGACGGGTTGCTGAACGAGGGCGTGGGCCTCGTCTGCCACACCGGCCATGGAAACGACGATGCCTGGGAACAATGTTTTTTCCTGTCACACCTGGACCGCGTGAAGAACTCGGACCGTTTGCCGGTGATGATTTCCATCGGTTGTTCCACGGCACGATTCGCCACGCTGCCGCCTTACGAACCTTATGTGGACGTGACCGGCAAGGCGCATGAAGGAACCAACAACAAGGAGGTGTTCACTGAACCGCCTCCGCCGCCCGCGTGTTATCAGAGTGGCCGCTACAATCCGTCGGGCCTGGGCGAACAGTTGCTGCGCGGCGGTGATAACGGCGCGGTGGCTTACATCGGCTGCAATACAGGCAGCCAGCCATGCGCGCTGACGCTGCTGGAAGGCTTCATTGACGCGTTGCACCGCGCGAAGGAGCCGCGCCTTGGAGACTGCTGGGCGAACGCGGTAGCTTACTACTACGAGCACCAACGCCTCGCAACACTCAAGCCCAACGAAGATTGGTATCCGCCGAGCATCTTTTTTCAGGGAATGAAGTTCATGCTGTTCGGTGATCCTTCGTTGCAGATGCCTCCGCCTGAACGAGAGAAATGAATAAGATTTCGAATTTGCCTGAGGTCCACGGCGACTTTCAACCGCACCTGCCTTGACCTCACAATATCCAGAGGAACCTCGCCAGCGGGATCAATGGATACTTACGCGGCGCGGCGGGCGGAACCAGCTCGATCCGTTCAAGCCCCACGCGTTTCATGTCGAAGAGGAGCGTTCGGAATCAGGCGCAATTGTGTCGGTGGCGACGATCTTCTTAACGAATCGCGAATGCCCGTGGCACTGCCTGATGTGTGATCTGTGGAAAAACACGCTGACCGAAACCGTGCCGGCGGGCGCGATTCTAAAACAGATTGATTACGCGCTGTCCAGGATGGGCGGGTTCGGCTTCGTTCCGCCCCCCAAATCCGGCTCTGCAAAAAAGGTTCGCGGTAATGACGGAGCTGTCCTTCCCATCAAAAAGATCAAGCTCTACAACAGCGGAAGCTTTTTCGATCCGCAAGCCATCCCGCCGGATGAGCACGAAGGCATCGCGCGGCGCGTCGCGGAGTTCGAGCGCGTGATCGTTGAGTGCCATCCGGCGCTCGTCGGCAAATCGACGCTACGATTTCAAGAATTGCTCCGTGCCGCCGGCGGTGATCGCCGAACTGCTCCAACAAAACTTGAGGTGGCGATGGGCCTGGAAACGGCGCATCCGGAAGCGTTGAAGAAGCTCAACAAACGGATGACGCCGGAACAATTCCGGCGTGCGGCTGAATTTCTGAAAAGGAACGGCATCGCTCTGCGCGTCTTCGTTCTCGTCAAACCTCCGTTCCTGAGTGAAAACGAGGCGCTGAACTGGGCAAACCGTTCGGTTGATTTCGCCTTTGATTGTGGTGCGACGGCAGTATCTCTCATTCCCACGCGCTTTGGCAACGGCGCGCTGGAAGCGCTGGCTCAACAGGGCAGGTTTTCTCCGCCAGAGTTGGCGACGCTCGAAGCCGCTTTGGACTACGGCGTGGGATTGAAACGCGGGCGTGCCTTCGCTGACTTATGGGACTTGGAAAAATTTTCCGAGTGCGGGGAGTGTTTCGAGCGGAGGCGCGCGCGCCTGCAGGAGATGAACCTGGGTCAGACCGTCCTGCCGCGGGTGGTTTGCGCTCGTTGCGGAAATAAGGCCCGAGGAAACCGCTCATCTTCCGGCGCATTGTGAAGGCAGACTTCGACATCGCAGTGGTTGGCTCAGGTTTTGGCGGATCGCTCACGGCAATGATCGCCAGACAACTGGGTCGCTCCGTGATCATGATTGAACGTGAGAGTCATCCGCGCTTTGTCATCGGCGAATCATCCACACCGCTCGCCAGCCTGCTGCTGGAGGAACTGGCGGTGCGTTACGACCTGCCAAGGTTGCTGCCGCTGACGAAATGGGGGGCATGGCGGGCGGCGTATCCGCGAATCGCCTGCGGCTTGAAGCGCGGCTTCACGTTCTTTCATCATCGTATCGGCGAGTCGTTTACCCGGGACCCCGAACGTCGGAACGAGCTGCTGGTTGCCGCCAGTCCGCGTGATGAAATCGCGGATACACATTGGTATCGCGCGGAATTCGATCATTTTCTGGTCAGCGAAGCACAGGTCATGGGAGTGGAATACCTCGACCGCGCGAGGCTTGAAAACGTGTCTTTCAGCGGCGGCCGCGTGACGCTTGATGGCGAACGCGACGGACAAGGGATCTCCGTTGGTGCCCGGTTCGTCATTGACGCCACCGGTTCCCGTGGATTCCTGCACCGCTCACTGCAACTATCCGAAGCGCCGTTTGAAAACCTTCCGACCACCCAGGCTCTCTTCTCGCATTTCGCCGGTGTAAAACGGTGGGAAGATGTGGCTGGCGCTTCGCGCAACAATGCCGGCATGGAGGGGCCGCCGTATCCGGTGGAGGACGCAGCAGTGCATCATGTTTTCGACGGTGGCTGGATCTGGGTGTTGCGTTTCAACAACGGCATCACCAGCGCGGGAGTTGCGGCCACGGACGAACTGGCAAACGACCTGGGTCTTGCGGAAGGCGCCTCCGGATGGAGCAGATTGTTGCGGCGGCTGCCCACGCTTCGCGAGCAGTTTGCCGGTACCTCTCCACAATTTCCGTTCGTTCACACGGCGCGTCTTCCCTTTTGCAGCGGAGTCGTTGCGGGTCCGCGCTGGGCATTGCTGCCCTCAGCCGCAGGATTCGTGGATCCGCTGCTTTCTACCGGGTTCCCGTTGACGTTGCTCGGGGTCTCGCGATTGTCCGAGATTCTGGAGACCGGCTGGGATTCGCCCGGTGTTGAACAGCGGCTGACCAGTTATGCGCAACGCACGATTCAGGAACTCGACGTGGCGGCGCGGCTCGTTGGAGCGCTCTACGCCAGCATGAATGATTTTTCGCTGTTCACGGCGCTCTCGCTGCTTTACTTCGCCGCATCCACTTTCTCGGAGACCGCGCGCCGGTTGAACCAGCCGGAGCTGGCGGGTGGATTCCTGATGCACGATCATCCGCGATTCGGTCCGAAACTTCGGTCCTGCTGCGAACGAGCGGCACACCTGCGTGAAAACGGCGGTATGACCGCCGCAGCCAGGGCGGAATTGATCGACGACATCTTTCTTGCCATCGACCCGATTGATGTGACCGGGCTGGGTGACCGGAGCCGGCGGAACTGGTTTCCCGTGGACGCGCGGGACCTCTTCATGTCGGCAGGTAAGCTTGGGGTCGGCGAAACTGAGATCAAGCAGCTGTTGACGAGATGTGGTTTCTTTGGCGCATAGAGGTGTTTTCCAGGATGTTTTCAACCTCCTTGCAGCACCGGGAAACATGGGATAATCTCCCAGCGTGAATATCAGGCTTGCAACGCTTCTCCTGTTCGCTGTTGTTTCAGGAAGCAACATCTCCGCAGGCTCCGGTGAGTACGCGACTGCGCCGAAAAAGAAGGTTTATGTCCTCCCGATCCGTGAAGATATCATGCCGCCACTGGTTTATCTGGTGCGCCGCGGTGTCAAGGAGGCGATGGACGCGAAGGCTGACTTGCTTGTGCTCGACATGGATACCAACGGTGGGCGCGTGGATGTGACAGAGGAAATCATTGAGATTCTGAACAACTTTAAAGGCCAGACTGCGACGTTCGTAAATAAAAAAGCCTTTTCTGCCGGAGCTTTCATTTCGATTGCGACACAGAAGATTTTCATGGCACCGCAGAGTGTCATTGGAGCCGCTGCGCCCATCATGATGGCTCCTGGTGGCGGAGTTCAGGACATGCCGGAAACGATGCAGGCAAAAATGAATTCGGCGCTGCGAGGGCTGGTGCGCACGTCGGCCGAGAAAAACGGTTACAATGTTGAAGTCGTCGAAGCGATGATCGACAAGACAAAGGAATTGAAAGTTGACGGGAAGGTTCTGAACGAAAAAGGTCAGATTCTGACACTGACGAACACCGAGGCGGAGCACGAATATGGAGACCCGCCGAAACCGCTTCTTTCCTCCGGCACGGTGGAGTCTGTCGAAGCGTTGCTGGACAAACTTGGTTACGCGGACGCCGCGCGCGTGGACATCAAACCGACCGGCGTCGAAAGACTGGCGACGTGGATCAACATGATCAGCCCGCTGTTGCTGATCATCGGGATTGCCGGCATTTACATCGAATTCAAGACACCCGGATTTGGCCTGCCAGGCATCGTGGGCATCGTGGCGTTCGCGATTTACTTTTTCGGCGGTTACGTCGCCGGATTGTCCGGGCTGGAATGGATCGCGGTTTTTTTGGTCGGGCTGGCGCTGGTCGCACTCGAGTTGTTTGTGTTTCCCGGGACTATGGCGTTGGGACTGGGTGGAGCGGCGCTGATGGTGATCGCGCTGGTGATGGCAATGGTGGACACGTATCCGGGAATGCCGGCGCTGCCCACCTTCAAGATGCTGCAACTGCCGCTGCG
>DATNDF010000145.1 GCA_035607015.1 Candidatus Angelobacter sp.
GCAAGCTCGGCACGAAACTTAAAGGCCTGCCTGGTCACCATGAACCGCGAGGAAATGGTGGTAGCCTCCGCGCGCAGCGATCTGGAGCCACTCTTTGAAATAGCCTTCAACCAGCCGGCATGGCGCCGAACGGGCTATCAACTCACTCATCCATGACCGCGCGCCATTTGAGGAGTGGTGGATGCGGACGCCGCCTTTGGCCGGCGGGTTACATCTTATACTCTTCGTGTTTCAGGATTCCGGGCATCGGAATCGGATACTTCCCGTCCGCGTCCGACTTGACCGGCGGCGGCGAATCCACGGTGAACTTGTCCACGCCCGGGGCGTATTCCTGGTCGGAACTGAGAAACTCTTCCAACGTAATTTCCTGTCCTGTGTGAGCCGCCTTGCGGCCGAGCGAGCTGACCGCGCTGGCGTAGACACCACGTTTCACTTCATTGTACGGTTTGTTGTTGCGGATCGCTTCAGTGAGGTCGTTCCATTCGTTCAGATAGGGGTCCCGCTCGTCCGGCCTCACTTCGGAAACCCAAATCCGGCTGGCGCGATCCGGGTTCTGGCCTTTGTGAATGCTTGAAGGCAACCCGCAGTCGCCATTTGCGGAAACGGTGGCCGAGCCCTTGCTGCCATGTGCGTAGCTGGAGTAATATGCTTCGCAACCCACCATGCACCGTCCGTCCATGTACATTTTGCTCCCGTCGTCAAAGGTGTACTCCACTGAATATACATCGAAATTCTGATCGACTGCATTGCCGCGGTAATGGCGGCCACCCAGAGCCCGAGCCTTCACCGGCCACGCGTTTTTCATCCAGCAGAGGTGGTCAACGTGATGAATGTAAAAGTCGTTGAAACACCCGCCGCTGGCCCACAGGAAGCTGTGAAAACGCTGGATCTGCCAGAGCAATTCGCTCGGTTTGCCGGGCCATTTTTCAGAAAACGCAGACCCCACCGGCCCCGCCATCCGGTAGCCGCGCAACATGATGACGTCCCCAATCTGGCCGTCCTGGATGCGCTGCTGGAGTTCCTGCAGCGCGCGGCTGTGACGGGACATCAGTCCGACTCCGACCTTCAGGTTTTTTGCCGAGGCCTCCTCGGCAAGCTTGAGCATTCTGCGGGAAGTCGGCCCATCCGCCGTGAGCGGCTTTTCCATGAATACGTTCAGCCCCTTTTGAATGGCATAAGTGAAATGCACCCAGCGAAACGCCAGCGGCGTGGTGAAGATCGCGATGTCGCCGGGCTTCAGGCAATCCATGGCCTTCCGGTAAGCGTCGAAGCCGATGAACTTGCGGTCATCCGGCACATCCACCTTGCCGGGGCTGTGCCGTTTCACGGCGTCATAGCTGCTCTTAAGCCGATAGTCGAAGACATCGGCCATTGCGACGAGCTTGGTCGGACCGGTGTGAACATCCAGCGCGTTTGCCGCGGCGCCCGTGCCGCGGCCGCCGCAGCCGATGAGGGCAATCTGCAGGGTATTGTTTTCCGCGGCGTGAACGTGCGGAATCGCCACGCCCGCCAGCGCGGAAGCGGCTGCAATCCTGCCGGTGCTTTTGATGAACTCGCGGCGCGAAGTGAGGTTGGTTGAGGTTTCGTTCATAGGATCTATCTTCCCGACGCGGGTATCGGCCTGTCAATTCAAGAAATATATGCTTCGCCCCGGGGCCGGCGATAAACGAGCCATGCTCAGACCTGCCACCCTTTGCGATAACCGCGCTTCACCCAGTGATTGAGCTCGGGAATGTTGGTGACTTTCATGTTTGGACCGTCCCATTCCACTTTTTTCCCTTCGCCGACGTGCTGCGCCAGATTGCCGAGGATGGCGAATTCGGTCAACCGCGTGCCGTACTCAAACGGCACGGCGGTTTCGGTCTTGCCCGCGCGACACGCCTCGATGAAGTCTGTAAAAATATTTTTGGGACGCGGCAATGTCCTGGACGGCGCGGGCGTTTCCTTCATTTTCTCCCACGGCACAATGTGCATCTTGTCTCCGTACGTCCCGGTAAAAATGACTCCTTTTTCCCCGACATAAAGCGTGCCGCTGTCGCCGCGGTCAAGTTCTTCGTCCGGGTATTGCTTTTGCAGATCGGCCAGGAGCGGTGGGAGATTGCGGGCGGCGCCTTTGGCGGCTTTAAGGTTCCCTACCGCCTCGTCTTTGGTGGTCTTGTTCAGACCCTCATACCAGTAAACTTTCACCGGCGACATCCCTTCTCGGGCCGGGCAATCCCAACGAATGCGGCTGCCGGTCGGATACCGCTCGTCACTGCCGCCCCTGATGTACTCGACTTCAACACTGTCGGGATGTTCGAGTTTGAGCGCCCAATACACGCCGTCCAGCACATGGCAGCCCATGTTGCCGATCGAACCGTTGCCGAAGTCATACCAACCGTGCCATTCGTGCGGATGGAGATCCGCATGATAATCACGGTAGGGTGCCGGCCCTATCCACTGGTCCCAATGCAAGCCGGGCGGAGGCGGTTGCGACGGCGGACGCGGGCCCACGCCGCCGTTGGCGCGGTCTGTCCAGCTGTGAGTCTCAGTAACTTTGCCGATGACCCCGCCCCAGATGTATTCGCACAACCGACGGTACCCTTCCTCGCAGTGCCCTTGATTCCCCATTTGCGTGGCCACTTTGGACTTTCGGGCCATTTCACGCAGCAGTCGGGCCTCTCCAATGTCGTGGCACACCGGCTTCTCGCAGTAAACGTTCTTGCCGAGTTGCATGGCGATCATGGCGGCGAGCGCGTGATGATGGTTTGGCGTGGTAATGAAGACAGCATCGATTTGCTTGCCAATCTTGTCGAACATCTGCCGGTAATCGGTAAAAATCTGGAGTTTGTCCGCGTCGAGGTTCCGTCTGGACAGCCAGCCTTTTACGGACGCGTGCTTGTTCGCGTCAGGCTCCACGATGGCGTAAAGATTTTGCCCGTTCCGGCCGATAACCTCGTCCAAATGATTGAAGCCCCGCCCGCCGCAGCCGATCTGCACGCAGTTCAGCTTGTCACCCGTGCTGCTGGCCGCGAGGACGTTAAGGCCTGGCAGAACGCGCGCAGCAGACGCGGCCCCGATTGCCAGGGTGGCGCGTTTGAGAAACGAGCGACGATTTTGGGTCGATTTCATAAATTCGGTTTCCTTTCGCTTCATCGGGCTTTCATGATTTTTGAATGCTTGAGTATTCTTTAACGCGCCACCGACGGGAGTGCAAGCAGACGCTGACGCGGATGCCCCGGCCCGGTGCATTAGTTTTTGATTACCGGTACGGGATTCGTTATTATCAGGACAACACATGAAACACAATTCCTGTTCCATACGCGGGCTGGCGCCGGCCGTCGTTGCCGCCTGTTTTCTTCTCCTGCTTTTTTACATCGGACCCACCTATGCCGCCGACCCGCCCGCCAAAGAAGCGCTGGTCCTCAAATTACCAGCGCCGACGTTGAAAGGCACTCCCGAGGACCTCCCCAAGGGGCCGAACATCGAACCGATCACAGACAAGCCGCGGCCGGCCTTTATGGCGCCCGGGGGTGTAAAAAATGTCGCGCTTGGCAAACCGGTCACGAGCAGCGTGCCCCCGTTCAGCGGCGAGCTAAACCAGGTGACCGACGGGAAAAAGGAGGCGTTCGATTACGATGCGGTGGAGTTCAAGAAGGGAACACAATGGGTGCAGGTTGACCTGGGCGAGCCGTATTCCATCTACGCGATCGTCGTGTGGCACGATCACCGTTATATCCAGGTCCTCCACGACGTGATCGTTCAGGTTTCGAGTGATCCGGAATTCAAGACCGACGTTCAAACGCTTTTTAACAATGACGCGGACAACTCGTCCGGCCTCGGCGTCGGCTCCGACCGCGAATACTTCGAAACCAACCAGGGGAAAATCATCGACGCGAAAGGTGTGAAAGCACGTTACGTCCGGGGCTATACGCGAGGCGGCACGTCGAGCGCATTGAACTGTTGGCAGGAAATTGAAATATACGCGCTGCCTGCAAAATGATTTCAGCGATTTGTCGGCCGGCCCTGCCATGGTTGGCAG
>DATNDF010000146.1 GCA_035607015.1 Candidatus Angelobacter sp.
GTATGCGCGAAGCGCGAGCGATGCCGGACTCCAGTCGGCCTACGGCCTCCTTCCGTCCAGCATCGCGAAGAATAGAAACCGAACGAACAACAAACCGGCAGAACTTCAGTTATGAAGTGTCCCACCAACGGGGTCAGGTCAGTATTGACGAATCCATCATGTTGCTTGGAGCACGCTTACCGATCACGCGTCTTATTAGGATTCCATCAAGTGCTCGAGTGGGATGGGACCGCCATCACCGCGCAGACAATTTCCGCAATCGACGAATAAGCTGCCCGAAAGAAGTTTGGCGCCCAAACAGAGATGAACAGAATTTGCATCTTCCAGGAATGAATCGAACGTTATGCATGATCGCTGTTGCAATCGCTGCAATGGCTTCCCTTTCTGGCTGCGATGATAAGAAGCAGTCTCGACAGCCGGGACCAAGCCAAAGGAAGCTTGAGATGATACGACGATCGATGGGAGACGGTAAGCCGGCGCTCTTGTCGATTGGGGTTATCGACGGCGCAGACGTTCAATCCCACCAGGCCGTGCGTCAATACCTTGCGTCGAATGGTGTTCCTTGCTTTATCGAAGGAACGCTGGCCTTTGATGTCATGATCTACGAAACAGACGTCGATAAAGCCAAGGCGCTACTTGCGACAAATCGCCCCGAGCTAAGGAACTTTCGGACCGTTTGGGACTATTTGGACTCTGCACGCCGACCATAGCAATCGCGTTACTAATGATACTACTGGCCTTGCCTCGATTTGGTGGACGGGCTGTTGAATTGGGATCAGTAAG
Organism: Candidatus Angelobacter sp.; assembly: GCA_035607015.1. Taxonomy (NCBI): domain Bacteria; kingdom Pseudomonadati; phylum Acidobacteriota; class Terriglobia; genus Candidatus Angelobacter; species Candidatus Angelobacter sp. Next base: position 784 of record DATNDF010000146.1, read on the forward strand.
CCGGCGGGCGATGAACGGAAGATTTGAAGTGAACTTGGATCGAACAACAGGTCACGACGCATGAAAACGAAAAGCACTTTCGGTTTGCGGCAGCTTCTTGCGCTGTGCGGGCTGTTCGTCTGTCACAACGCGTTCGCCTTTTACAATCCTGCGACCGGGCGCTGGCTCAGCCGCGACCCATGAGCATGAAACCCATCTCTGATGGCGTTGGGGTCATTATTCTAAGCGTGTTAATTGGATGTATGGCGAAGAAAACGCAACCGACCACAGGTGATCTCTTGGGAAGGTGGAAGACCGGCACAGTCCAGACCGAATGGGGAGCATCCGTTCTCGAAATCACCTTCCCCAGCGCATCTGACATCGAGTTCAAAATGAAACCCGTTGCGGGCGGACAGAGCATCGTGAGCAAGGGCAACTATCGGTTGAGGGGCAGCCAACTGATCTCGGCCGCCATCAACAAGGGCGAGCCGGTTTCGGTCTGGCTGGAAGATGATCAGCTTGTAATCCAGACTCCACCCGAACCGCCTCAGCGCTTCGTGCGCAAATAGACCTTTTGCGCGCCCATAGCACGCCTGTCCCACACAAAAGGAAGAAGAGATTTCGTAGCGGCCCTGGCTGACAACGACAATTGTGAGTGCAAGAAGCCCAACATGGTGCGGAGTGCCTGTCGCGGTCTCGATTATTTTTGCCCTGGCCGCTTCATGCACACAGCCCTCTGATGGAAACGCTCCTCTGGTCGACAGAAGCGCTGTGGAGGACGCCCACGGACTGAAGTTGCCTCAGTCGGCGCGTAACTGCCAGCAGAGGCGCATCGTGCGCTTTGTTGATCACAGTGTTTTATCTTTGTTTGAGCTTGATCAGAACGAAGTTCAGAAGTTCCTTGCTCAACTCAAAATCAAATCGCGGAATCCACCCGCAAAGACTGGCGCGGGCGACCCATGCCTCAACGGTTGGAACGTTTGGCCAGAAAACACGGCAACCTTCGTCCCTGGAAACAAGGAACTCGGAGGGCTAAAGCGAACATGGGTGAATGAAGCCAAGCCGATTGAAATGCTAAGTTGCAGCTCACCGAAAGGGGACTGGCTCCATGTCGAAATCTGGTCTGTGGGCGATCACACCGTGATCAAGCTCTACACGGACTGGAATTGAACCAGAGCGGCGTGCGCGTATGGAAAGGATTGGGCGGCCGGTACGTCGAAACGAAGTGAGAAGCCGATGAAATCGAGAGCGTCCGCCTTTCCCGCGTGACTTTCAGGGACGTTGGCAGCAGATTCATGCGCGTTTAATGGCATGAAGAAGCGTTCTCCAGTGTCCCGAAGCGGGAGGTTTCTCGGTGACCCGAGCGCGGATGTTGCCCGGTTTACCGAATCCATTTCCTTCGACTGGCGGCTTTGGCGCCAAGACATCCTCGGTTCCATCGCCCATGCCACGATGCTCAGGAAAATCGGCGTCCTGACCAAAGAGGAGCAGATGGCCATCGTGAAGGGCCTCGATGACATCGGCCAGGAAATCGCCGGCGGCAAATTCCAGTGGCGTCCTGACCTTGAGGACGTCCACATGAACATCGAAGCCGAGTTGACGCGGCGCGTGCCGGCAGGGGCAAAACTCCATACCGCCCGCTCAAGGAACGATCAGGTGACGCTCGACATGCGGATGTGGCTGCGCGACGAAATAGTCGAGCTGGCGCGTGAAATCCGCGGCCTTCAGGGCGCGCTGGTTCAACTCGGTGAACAAAACGAGGACGTGCTGATCCCCGGCTACACGCATCTGCAACGCGCGCAGCCGGTTTATCTGGCGCATCATTTACTGGCCTACGTGGAAATGCTGGAGCGGGACCGGGAGCGCCTCAAGGATTGCTTCAAGCGGGTGAATGTCTGTCCGCTTGGCAGCGGCGCCATTGCCGGTTCCACCCTGCCGCTCGACCGCGAACTCGTCGCGAGACTGCTGGGTTTCGTTGACGCCAAAGACCGGCCGCAACTCACGCAAAACTCAATGGACGCGGTAAGTGACCGGGATTTCGCAATCGAATTCTGTGCCGACGCCGCACTGCTGGCCGTTCACCTTTCGCGGCTGGCGGAGGATCTGATCCTGTGGGCGAGTTCGGAATTCAAATTCATCAGAATTGCCGACGCTTACACGACCGGCTCCTCGCTGATGCCGCAGAAGAAAAACCCCGACATCGCCGAGCTGGCGCGGGGCAAATCCGGTCGCGTCATCGGCAACCTTGTGTCGTTGCTGACCCTGTTGAAGGGCCTGCCAATGGCTTACAATCGCGATTTGCAGGAAGACAAGGAACGGCTGTTCGACAGCGCCGACACGGTGCGCGCGACGGCGCGGCTGATGACGGCGATGCTCGCGCACACCGGGGTGAACGCAGCCGTTTGCAACGGTGCGGCTGGCGACCCGGCTTTGCTGGCCACGGACCTCGCGGATTATCTCGTGGGCAAGGGCGTGCCGTTCCGGCAGGCGCATCATGCGGTCGGCGCGGTGGTCGCGCTGGCAGAGAAAACGGGGAGGCCGTTGAACCGGCTGACGCTGGAGGATCTGCGGGCCGCCGACAAAAACTTCGAGGCAGACGCGAGCCATGTCTTCAATCTGAAAACCGCCATGGCGCGGCGCAACACGACCGGCGCGCCGGGAACACGGGAAGTGCGCAGGCAACTCGTCCGCTGGCGAAAAATCCTGGGCGCCTAGCATGGGAGATCCGGCGTCAGGTCTGCTGACGGATTTGCTCAAGCAGGTTTCACGCTCGTTCTATCTGACGCTGCGCGTGCTTCCGGCCGGCGTCCGACCGCAGATCGGCCTTGCCTATCTGCTTGCCCGAACAACCGACACCATCGCTGACACGCAGATCATTCCCGTCGGCGAACGGCTCCAGGCGCTGCAGACGCTGCGCGAAAGGATTCTGGGCAGCTCATCCGGCCCGCTCGACCTGGGCGCATTCGCGCAACATCAGAGCCTGCCAGCCGAATGGAGCCTGCTCCAGCGCGTGGAGGAATCGCTGACGCTCCTCGAACGGCTTTCGGCGGACGACCTGCGCCTGCTGCGCGACGTTCTCGCGGTGATCACGAGCGGACAGGAACTGGATTTGAATCGTTTTGCCGATGCGTCGCGGGAGCGAATCATTGCGTTGAACACCGACGATGAATTGGAGGACTATACTTATCGCGTGGCGGGTTGTGTCGGCGAATTCTGGACGAGGATGTGCCGCGTCCATTTGTTCCCCGAAGCACCGCTTGACGACGCGTTTCTGCTCGCGAACGGCATCCGATTCGGCAAAGGGCTTCAACTGGTGAACATTCTGCGCGATCTGCCGCGTGATCTGCGCCAGGGCCGCTGTTACCTTCCCGGCGACCGGCTGTGGGCAATCGGGCTGGCGCCGTTCGATTTACTGGAGCCGGTTAACGGACCGAGGCTGCGACCGCTTTACGACATTTATTTGCAACGGGCCGGCGCGCACCTGGCTGCAGGATGGGATTACACCCTGGCGCTTCCCCGCTCGCACGCGCGTGTGCGCCTGGCCTGCGCCTGGCCGCTCCTGATCGGCAACCGGACCGCAGAGAAGCTGCGCGCCGGCAATGTTCTCGCCCCTGAACTTCACGTCAAAGTCCCTCGCGCCGAGGTGCGGAAAATCCTGGTTCGCACGATCCTTTATTATCCGTGGGCGTCAGCGTGGGGGCGGCTGTTTGGTGGCCGGAATGACGTTGGAAATAAGGTTGATTTGGAGGCACCTCTCGATTAGATTTCCGGCATGAAAATCTCCAAGCCCGTATTCCTTCTGGCAGGCGCCGGTCTCGGCTTGACGCTGGTTTACAGTCAGCAGTCGTCGTCCGACAACTCAACAAAAGCGCAACAGATTTTGAGGCAAAAAATCGCGGAATTGAATAATCCCTCTTCTGCTCCCGCCTCCACGCCACCGGGATCGTTGAGTCCCGAAGCCCGGGCCAAGGCGCAGAAAATCCTGGACGAGAAGCTCCATCAGGCGGCCAACGGACAGAAACCTGCGGCGCCCGCCCCCAACACGGAAGCCCAGAGCAAGGCCGAACAGGCGCTGCAACAGAAGCTGAACGAATTGCGCGCGGGGACTGCGAGCCGTCCGGAAACGACCGCCGACGCCCAGCAAATCCTTCGGCAAAAGATTGCTGAACTGAATTCGGCACCCCAACCAGCCGCGGCGCCCCCCGTGAGTCCAGCGCCCGTGGTCAAGGCCAAACCGGCGCCCGCGCCCAAACCGGCGGAACCGCAGATAGCCGTAACGGTCCAACCCAAGCCTGTTGAGCCACAAAAGACCGTGGCGGTGCAACCGAAGCCAGCCCCGCCGAAAAAAGCCGTGACAGTTCAGGCAAAACCGGCCGTGGTGCAGGTGAGGCCAGCTCCCGTCGTCAGCCAGCCTCCACCTGAAAAAACGGCCGAGGTCAAGGTAGCGGAGAAAATCGACAGTGTTCCTTCCACGCCGGCGCCGACGCTGACACCTGAACTGGACGCCAAAGCGCGAGAAGTTTTGCGAATGAAGATCGCCGAGAGCCGCGCGCAAGCGCCCGCCCAGGTAGAGCAGCCCGCCCCCGGCGCGCAAGCCGCGGCGCAGGCGGCCCTGAATCAGAACGAAGCCGAATTGAAAGCGGGCGTCACGCCGGACACGACGGAACAGACCCGCATCCTGCGACTAAAGATCGCCGAGTCGAGAGGAATCATCTCGCATGAAGAGGCGACCACGTCTTCGGCTCCGGTGGTTTCCGCGGCGCGCGCAACGCCGGCTGTCGGCGCGTCACCGGTCATGTTCCAATCGTCCAACAAAGTCGGATTGGCCCGTTTGAACGAGCTGACCGAACTCTACAAGGCGGACAGGATCACACCTGCGGAATATCACCATGAGCGTGCGAAGATCGTCGCTTCGCTCTAACCCCGCTTTTTGACTCACCCGCCGGATCTTTTCGGCGGGCTTTTTTTTGCCGGATTGGAAACTTCCGGAGCAAGCGGCTTCGGCACGCCGATCTTCGCCTGCCCCACCATCACCGCGCCTTCCTCGACAACCAGATCGCCCGCCTCCACGTTGCCGAACAAACGGCCGGCGGCGCGCAGCACGACGGCGCCGGCAGCGCGCAGATTCGCGGCCAGTTCACCCGCAATTTCCGCCCCTCCCACAGCGAGTTCCTCTTTCCAGCGGAAATGGTTTTCCGCGGGAATGATGAGCCGCCCGGTTTTAAAAATCCCCTTGATGTCCGCGGTCGAGTAAATCGTCAGCGACCGCTCGGCCACCAGTTTGCCCAGAAATTTTCCGCGGATGATCGCGTCGCCGACCACGGCTTCGGTATTGAAGACGTAGCCTTTCGGTTCGATGACAAATTCGCCCTTGGTCTTGAAGTTTTTTGAAACCGCGTTGGAAATGCGATAATCGCGCAGGTCAATGTGTGCGCTGCAGCGTTTGCACATCGTGGATTGCGCACTGGCCGCCACCTCGAGGTCGGTGCCGCACTCGAAGCACGCCAGCTTCCTCACCTCCCTCGGCCGCGCAGCCGCCTTCACCGCGGGCTTGAGGACCTCCTGGACGCGGATATATTGACCGCATTCTTTGCAGGCTGTGGAGATCGCGGCGCGCGCCTCCGGCTGCTGGTGACCGCAACGCGGGCAGGTCACCAAAACCTTGGCCTGTTTCTTCGCTGGCATTCAACGCTCGACCAAAACGGCCGCCAGCGACACGTCAACGTCCGCCCAGTCTGGCAGGCTCGGGAATCTTCGGCGCCTCGTTCGGACGCGGCGGAGCGGTGGGCGAAACCTTGTTCGGATTGACTTCGGTCTTGCCCACGAACGTGACGCCCTCCTCGATGGCCAGCTTGGACGAGCGGATGTCGCCAAACAATTCAGTCTTCGCCTTGATGTCAATTTTCTCCTTCGCGATGATGTTGCCGTTGACTTTACCTCGCACCACGACGTTCGTGGCGTTGATGTTACCGTTGACGACCGCGCCATCACCGAGGTTCAAGGTGCCGTCCGTGTTGATTTCCCCGTCGAGTTTGCCCTCGAACGTGAGTTCACCCGAAAATTTGAGATTGCCTTTGATTTCAACATCCGAGTTCAGGACGTTTTTCGATCCGGTTCCAGTAGTGCTCATATTTTTCTCGTGGTTTGTGTTGATGCCGAACGTCGTAGTTACCCCAACATGGACAAGGCGTCAAAATGATTGTTCGAGAATCGCCGCCCGTGATTATTCTCCGGTTCGCGGCAGGAGATTCACCTTTTGCTGTGCGGCACGTTCTCGCCGCTGGCGGGTGATTCCACGAATCAGGAAGCATGTCCCGGACCCATCAACCGGTCTCTTTGTCGTCAGCTACGCATTTCGGACAAAAAGCTTTCCGGGAAGCTGCCTGACCACCCGCTTCATCTCCAGGCCGAGCAAGGCCACGGAAACAGCTGAGGCGGGCAATCCGCTGCACCGAATCACCTCGTCCATTGTCATTTCCTCGTTGCTCAAGGCATCGTAAACCTTCTGCTCGTTCCCGGACAGATTGAGCGCGGGCAGCGTGCCGCTTTCCGCCGGCGATGGCGGGCGATTGCTCGCCGGAAACAAATACTCGAACTCGCTCAAGACATCCTCCGCGCCCTCGCACAGTTTCGCGCCCTTCTTGATCAAATCATGGCAGCCCTTGCTTTGCGGCGAATCAATCCGCCCCGGCACGGCAAACAGCTGCCGGCCGTTGTCAATCGCCATACCCGCAGTGATGAGCGCCCCGCTGGTAAGGTTGGCCTCGACCACCACCGTGCCAAGCGTCATGCCTGCGACGATGCGATTACGAATCGGAAATGACTGTTTGTCCGCCTTGCGATTGAACGGAAACTGGGTGATGACCGCGCCGTTGGTCGCGATCCGTTCAAACAACTCCCGGTTCTCCGGGGGGAAAATGATGTTGATGCCCGTGCCCATGACGGCAATGGTCCGGCCTTTTGCGCTCAATGCGCCTTGATGGGCCGCGGTGTCGATGCCGCGTGCTCCGCCGCTCACGACCGTTACCCCCACATAGGCGAGTTGATAGGCCAGTTTGCGCGCCGTCTCCAGGCCGTAGTGCGTCGTCAGACGCGAGCCGACCATCGCCACGGCATTCTTGTCCTTCGCAGTGAGCCCGCCTTTTACGTAAAGCACGATGGGCGGGTCATAAATCTGCCGGAGCAACTCGGGATATTCGTCGTCTGTCTGCGTGAGAATGTGGCATCCGGATTCCTGGATGCGTTTCACTTCACCGTCGAGATCCACCGACTTTTCCCAATTCGCGATGGCCTCGGCGGTTTCCTCTCCAATACCGCGCACCTGGAGCAGGCGCAGTTTGGAGGCATGGAGGACGGCCGGCGCGTCGCCGAAGTGTTCCAGCAATTGCCGCACGCGAACCGGCCCGACGTGCTCGATCATGTTCAACGCGACCAGCGCTTCCCTGGACTCCATGGCCTGTTGGATACCGAATTCTCCTTCTGTCATCAAGCAGAGAGAGTGTGAACATATTGACAAATCAAAACTCCGGATTGCATTTTAATGGCGCGGCCGCCTAGCCTTCCGCGTGGTTCGCCTCGTACTGTTTGACATTGACGGCACGCTGATCCGCACCGGTGGCGCGGGTGTCAGCGCGTTCGGGCGCGCATTTGAAACTGAGTTCGGGATTGCCAACGGCGCCGCGCAGATCAAATTCTCCGGGCGCACTGACACCGGTATCGCCCGCGAAATGTTCCTCCAACACGGCGTCGAGACCTCGCCCGGGAACTTCCGCCGTTTTTTCGACTCCTACGTTTTCTGGCTCGATCACCTGCTGACACAGACACGCGGCGCCGTGGTTCAAGGCGTATGGGAATTCATCCACCAACTCCACGCGCTGTCCGAACCGCCGGCGACAGGTCTTCTGACCGGCAACATCCGACTCGGCGCGGAAATCAAGCTCCGCCATTTCGAGCTCTGGGAGGTCTTCCAGACCGGCGGATTTGCCGACGACCATGAGGACCGCAACCAGATTGCCGCCGTGGCCCGGCGCCGCGGCAGCCGGTTGCTGAACGGCCCTCTGCAAGGCAACCAAATCCTTGTGATCGGCGACACACCCCGCGACATTGAGTGCGCCCGCGCCATTGACGCGCGAATGCTCGCCGTGGCGACCGGCGGCGCGACGCACGATGAGTTAAAGCCCCATCGACCGGACTGGCTGGTCGAAGATTTGAGGAAAGTAACGGCGCAGGAGGTTTGTGACTGACAGACCGGGACCGGAGGGACGCGCGCTGCTGTTCCGCCCCTTTCTGAAGAGCAGAAGATAACACCACAGCAGGAGCGGCGTCTCGCAAATCGTCAGTGCGAATGCGGCTTACCCGTGCCGCACACGCCGCAGGAACGCGGCTGACCGGTGCAGGTGGGTGCGACGGCTTCACCCGCCACATTGGAAGCGAACACGGAGAGTTTCTTCGTCAGCCTCGTGGAGCCGCAGTGCGGACAAACGGTGCCTTCCCAGTCGCTGGAACGCACGAGGATTTCGCTGTCCTGTTCGCACTTCCCGCAATGAAATTCATAAATCGGCATGGCGCAAAATAACGTGGTCCCGAAAAATCTCAAGCGGGCGCTTTTTGCGCAAAAGGCCTGAGCGGCCGTCCGCCGCAATCCGCGCAGGTTCCCCCGGTCACGACGAACTGCGCCCCGCAGCGCGCACAATAAGACCGGTTTGAAGGTTCGGCAGGTTTGGGCGGCGCAGTCAGGTCGCCCGGACGGAGGCCCGCGCCAGCCATGTACTTTTCAACCGCGTTCAGTGCCGCATCGCGAAACCATTGCTCAGTGGCAACGGTGGCCGGGTCGTTTTTCGGAGAGATGGGAAAAAGCGGGAAGCGCGAATCCAGCAACACCTGCCGCGCCAGTTCCCTGAAGGATTCTCGCGAAGACAAAACGCGGGCAATGGCCAGCGGGTGAAAGTTTTCGAGCACGTGGCGGGCGAGGATGTCCGGCGCACGGATTGCCGAAGGTGGCGCGAGCAGCATCGTCAGG
>DATNDF010000147.1 GCA_035607015.1 Candidatus Angelobacter sp.
CATCTGATTCTGGCGATCGTCATCGTGCCGCTGGTGTTGATGACGCTGAATCGCGCGCTGAAGCAACGTTTCGAACTGCACCGGAAAATCGCGCGCTGGACCTGGCCGCTGTGGATGTATGTTTCAGTGACCGGCGTGGCAATCTATCTGCTCCTTTACCAGATCTTCCCGCAACGGTGAGGTTACGGTCACTGGCAGCTTGGGGAGAACGCTACTTATTGGAATGATAAAAACATTTTAATAATTTGCGCGACGACCTTCAATAGCGTCATGAGACGCTTGATTATCCCGTCGGTTGTTTTGGGAAACGCGGCTTGGCTTTTGGTGGGCTGTAGTAAACAGATCGAGTTCGCCCAAGGCTGGTCAGTTCCAATCAAATTTGCGGAGTCCGACGACAGCTTGGGAGGAGGAGTAGAATTGTATAAATGGCATGATTCTGTGTTTGCTCTAAAGTCGCAACGCAACCGCACCGCTCTGTGTTTCTTGTTGAATTCCAGTGATAATTCCTGGTCCGAAGCGCCGTTTACCGGCGTTCCTCAAGGATATTTTTGGTCTCGGCCAGCATTGGACCAAGACAATGATAGAGCCTTCTTCGAGGGAAGTTATATGGAAGATGATCAGCTCGCGATTGCAGTGCTTGTGGGGCGGGTGGTCGCAAATGGGAGTTTAACTGTTCGGGACGCTTTAGAGAAGAAATGGATAACAAACATTAAAGCACTTTTTGGTGAAACTGGTCCAAATGTTAAACTGACCGAACCAGGCCGACGTGATTGGCCGGGTTTCGGAATTGGTATCATCAACGGCCAAGATTTCTATATTCCATATTCCTTGGGAGGGCTTGAGGTCACTTACCGTGGTAAAACTCTTTTCACTGACGGCACGAAAGGTCCTGGCAACTGCGGCGTTTTCCACTCGGTCGATTCGGGAACGACTTGGCAGATGGAAAAGATATCCGAATCACTAGGTGGACCCACATCGGTTGTTAGAACCAAGAATCGCTTCTTCTACTTCGCTACGAAAACCGTAATGAATCGAAGTGATCAATTATGGTTTAGCCAGAAATCTGAAGCTAATGGTTCGTGGGACGCTCCGAAATCAGTAATCAAATCTTACGCCAACGGTTACATCGCCGCGCCGCAAGGCGACACAGTTCATTTGTGCTGGCTGGATCGTCGGCATGAAAAAAGGAGACTGAATCTGCTTAATCCAAGTCGCGACAATTTTGAGGTGGCCTACTGCCAGCGAAAAGATTCCGATGCGAACTGGAGTAAGGACGTGATTTTGTCGGAAGGATTGCTTTACTCCTATTCGCCCACTATTTCGGTTGAAGGAGACAAAGTCGTAATTGCATGGGCTGGCGTTCAAACCGCCAAGGACTGGCACACTAACTTCGATCCGAACGACATTTTCTACGTCACGAGCAGGGACAAAGGCAGGACTTGGGCAAAGCCTCTGCGCGTTACAGACAATGTTAAAGCGGGCATCACTGCCGGCGATCCGCACGTTGTGCTTCTCAACGGAATTATTCATCTGTGCTTCATTCAAGGAAAATTGAACTTGAAGCAGGAGTCGGCTGGTTTAACCAAACTCAACCAACCTCCTTGGCCGATTTACTATCAGCAAAGACCTTTTCCCAATTGAGCTAACCACGGTTTCTGCGAATTCGATTGAGGCAACGCGAGTGCTGGCGCCGGCAACGCGGCAGGGTGGTTTTGTGGCCGATTCTTTTTTGAGTGCTGGAGTGGCAACAAGGCCTGCGACCACCTTTACGCACTTCGGACGGCAAAATCTCACGGCAGAAGTTTGCCGACCAGTTCGCTGATGACTTTCCCTTCGGCCCGGCCTGCCGCCTTGCTTTGCACCGCCTTGATGACCTGGCCCATTTGCTTCTTGGTTGTGGCTCCCGTTTCCTGGATGACGGCGCGAACAAGCTCCTCAAGCTCGGATGCGGAAAGTGGTTTGGGAAGAAACGATTCCAGAACCACGATTTCCTGCTTCTCCTTGTTGGCCAGTTCCAATCGTCCGCCTTTCTCGAATTGCTCGACCGAATCGCGGCGTTTTTTCACTTCCTTCTGGATGATGGCGATGACGTCCGGGTCGGAAAGGGAGTCCGTTTTGCGCTCGATCTGGGCGTAGCCGACGGCGGATTTCAGCAGGCGGAGTGTCGAGAGGCGGTCGGCGTCCCTGGCGAGCATGGCGGCCTTCAACTCCTGGGCGAGGCGTTCGAGCAGCGTCATGCGGTCACGGGGAGGCTTTGAGGTTGCGCAGCGCGTCACGGACCTGCGCCGCCTTTTCGTAATCCTCCTGCCGCACGGCCTCTTCGAGAGCGTGTTCGAGCTTCTCGCGTTCCGAGAGCGGGCGTTTGTTCTGAATTTCCTGGAGCCAGGATTCGAGCGAATGAATTTCTCCGCTCTGGTCGAGCAAGTCCTGGCGGGCGTGCTGCCGGTAAAAATCCCGGATCTCGTCCAGACCGTCGCGAATGGCCTCGACGGCCTCCTCGTGTTTGTTGTCGCGCAACGCCTGCATGCCCCGGGCCCGTATGCGCATCATCAACAATTGCGGACCGAACTGCTGGAGGGACCACGAGAGTTCGTCCGACTCGGCGTATTCGTTGACAAACGCGAACACGGTCAGGTTGCGCTCGGTGTCACGGATGACAGCGGGGTAATCCTCCAACTGAAACAGACAGATGTAGCGGTGGTGATACTGAATGGCCTCCTGTTGCAGCTTCGCGCAGTCGTCGGCTTTGAGCGTGAAGCCTTCGTCGCTGGCGCCGTGAATCCGCCGGTACTTTTCGAGTTTCGCCTGGTAATGCTGGAGGAGGGATTCATGGCCGAAGGGCCGCTTGCCGTCGGGCCGGCCGCTGGCGTTCATTTGCAACAGACCGAGGTCCACGCGCAACTGGATCTTTTCGGTCCCATCCTTTGATTTGAATCTCCTGACGGCGACCTCTCCCGGCTGGTAATCCCACTGCTCCAGAAAGTGAGAGATGTCAAAATTCATTCGCCGCAATATGTACGCCGTCATGCCTCAAGTCAACGGGCGAAGCGAACCGCAACGGTTTTTCCGCGGTGTATTGACGCGGCGGACGATCGTCGGAAAAACGCTTGTTTTCAGGCCGCTGGCCGCGGCGGAGTTCGCGGCCTGATAAATCAACCGGCGCGCGGCTGCTCTTGCGGCGGGATCTGCTGCCGACGGGTGGCGGTGTGCGAGCCGAAATTGTCCTTGAATAATCACCGCGGTGAAATACGTTCGCATCGGGCGGAAAAGAGGCTGTCCGCCCATTGAACAGTCAACAGGAGCACTGCCATGTCAACAAAGGCACTACCGAAACAGAAGGTGACCTTCTCCGTCCTGGCCCCCGAAGCGCAAAGCGTGAAGCTGGTTGGCGACTTCAGCGATTGGGAGCTTCACCCGGTGGAGTTGAGAAGGTTGAAAGACGGCCAATGGAAGGCAACACTGGCACTGACCGAGGGAGCGCACGAGTACCGATACCTCGTGGACGGTCAGTGGCGTGACGATCCCGCTTGCGCGACGCGTGTCCCGAACACATTCGGAGGCGAAAACTGCGTTCGCGTTGTGACGTGACGGAAGCGTGGCGTTGCGCTGTGGGCCGTGGTTCAATGGCTGGTCCGGGCCAGCGCCCGCTCGCGCTCCATCAACGTCGGGTGGGAATAATGAAATCCGCTGTAGAGCGGGTGGGGCGTGAGGTTGCTCAGGTTCTTTTCGTTCAGTTTGCGCAAGGCGCCGGTCAACGAGCGCGATTCACCCAGGGTGGCGGCGGCGAACGCGTCCGCCTGATACTCGAAGCGGCGCGACCAGAAATTTTGCAAGGGAGAAATCCAGAATGTAACCGCGCCGTACAAGAGAACAAAAACGAGCAGCGCGGGGGCGAGGTCGTCCGGTGGAAAGCCGAACGCGTCGTAGAACCAGTCCTGTTTTGCGAGCCAGGCGACGGCGTAAAGAGAGACAATCAGTCCGGCGGCCGACCACGCCAGCATTTTCGGGACGTGCCGCTTTTTGCAGTGGCCGACTTCGTGGGCCAGGACCGCCTCGAGTTCGGGTTCGGCCAGTTGCCCGATCAAGGTGTCAAACAGAACGATTTTCCGGAAACGTCCGAAGCCGGTGAAAAAGGCGTTCGAGTGGCGGGAACGTTTGCTGCCGTCCATGACTTGAATCGAGCGCGCGGCGAAGGCGGTCCGCCGGCCAAGTGCCAGCAGGCGCTCCCGCAGGGGGCCTTCCGGCAACGGGGTGAATTTGTTGAACAAGGGCAGGATCAGGACCGGCGCCAGCACGACCATCAATAGTTGAAACCCGAGCACGCACGCCCAGGCCCAGAGCCACCAACGTTCGCCCGTCCATTCGACCAGCTTCAACACGAGCGCCAACAACGGGCAACCCAGCGCCATCGCAAGCAGCGCGCCTTTGAGCCGGTCCAGCCACCAGGTTTTAAGAGTGGTGGTGTTGAAACCGAAACGGTCCTCGAGTTTGAACTGCGAATACCAGTCGAACGGCAGGCCGGGAATGGCCAGTGCAACCACAACCACGAAAAAAAACGCGGCTTGCGACCCTGCCGATGCGCCGAGCCAGCCCGTGAACAGCTTGTATCCCCAGGGCAGCACGCCACTGAACAGGGTGACGAGCAGAACGAGGGTGCTCCAGGTGGTTTCGATCGAGCTGAACCGGTCCTTCGCCATGGTGTATTCGACCGACCTGGCATAAGTCGGCTCGTCAACGACCCCGCGAAGCGGTTCGGGCACCGCATTGGAGTGAGCCAGCACGTGACGACGGTTAAGACTGGAAAACCCAAGCTCGGCCGCCCACCTGACGAGGATCAGCGCGCACGCGGTCAGAGAGGCGATATGCCCCGGATTCATTATCGCCGTGAAAGGTTTCGCTTTCGCGCCTCTTTGTCCAGTAACAGTTGATATTTCCTCGCGCAGCCGGTAAGAGAGGCCACATGGGCGCGCAATGGAAACAGGCCGGACGTGTGGCCAACGCCACAAAACGTGGACAGGCCATCGGCAAGGTCGTCCGCGAAATCATGATCGCGGCGAAGCTCGGCGGCCCCGATCCTGATCTCAACGCGAGGCTTTATGCGGCATTGGGGGCGGCCCGAAAGGCTTCCGTCCCGCGCGACACGATCGAGCGCGCCGTGAAGAAGGGCGCCGGCCAGACCGACGAAAAGATCACCTTCGAACTGGTGACCTACGAGGGCTTCGCGCCGCACAAGGTCCCGGTCATCGTGGAGTGTCTTACGGACAACCGCAACCGCACCGCGCCCGAAGTCCGGCATCTGTTTCGCGCCGGCTCGCTCGGTGCGCCGGGAAGTGTGGGCTTTTTCTTCGACCACGTCGGCGTCGTTGAAGCGATGCACGCGGAAAAGTCGCGCGATGCCGAGACCGACGCGATCGAGGCGGGCGCGCAAAATGTCGAGCCGCTGGAAACTGAGGAGATACCGGAGGGCCACAGTGGCGCGCGCTTCATCACGGAAATCAAAGACCTCGATGGCGTTTCCAAGTTTCTCACCAAGGCCGGCTGGAAGGTGACGGCGGCCGAAATGCGCTATGTCGCAAAGAGCCTTGTCGAATTGACGGAGGCACAGAAGAAGGTCGTCGCGGATTTTCTGAACGCGCTGGACGATCATGATGACGTCCACCGCGTTTACGCGGCAATCAGGTGAATCGCGTTCCGCTCCGGCCGGACATATCCCTTCGCATGGCACGCAAATCATCCCGCCACCTCCTGGATCAACCGGCCTGTGACCCTGCGATCTGGCCGTTGGATGAGAAGACGATCTGTCTCAACCACGGTTCATTCGGAAGTTGTCCGCGGCCGGTGCTCGATTTTCAGCGAAGAATCCGCGATCGCTTCGAACGACGCCCCATTCAGTTTTTCGTGCGCGACCTGGAGGCGCTTCTGGATGGCGCCCGCAACGTGCTGGCCGGCTTTCTCGGCTCGGCATCCGAGGACATCGTGTTCGTGCCGAACGCGACGGCGGGCGTGAACACGGTGTTACGCTCCTTGCGATTCCGGCGCGGGGACGAACTGCTCGTCACCGACCACGAATATAACGCCTGCCGGAACGCGTTGAATTTCGTTGCCGAACGTTCCGGTGCGCGGGTCGTCGTCGCGCGCGTGCCATTTCCTCTGCGAAGCGCAAAACAGGTTACTGACGCGATATTGGGCTGTGCGACGGGACACACGCGGCTGGCGTTGCTGGATCACGTGACGAGCCAGACGGGACTGGTCATGCCGGTTCGCGAACTGGTGGAAGGTCTCGAGAAGCGCGGCGTGGAGACATTGATTGACGGTGCACACGCGCCCGGCATGGTGCGGCTCGACCTCCGTGAACTCGGCGCGACCTATTATACCGGCAATTGTCACAAATGGATTTGCGCGCCAAAGGGCGCCGGCTTTTTATACGTCCGTCGCGACCGACAGAAATTGATCCGTCCGCTCGCCATAAGCCACGGCGCCAATTCGCTCCG
This sequence comes from Candidatus Angelobacter sp., assembly GCA_035607015.1. Taxonomy (NCBI): domain Bacteria; kingdom Pseudomonadati; phylum Acidobacteriota; class Terriglobia; genus Candidatus Angelobacter; species Candidatus Angelobacter sp. The sequence continues at coordinate 6,492 of DATNDF010000147.1, forward strand.
GGCCGACCGTTCGCGTTATCTGATCGAGTTCGGGTGGACGGGCACCTGGGATCCTTCCGCGTGTTTGAGCGTGCCGGAGGCTCTGCGCATTGTGGGTTCGTTGCGGCGGGGTGGATGGTCGGCCGTCATGGACCGCAACTGCCGGCTGGCGTTGGCGGCGCGCGAGATTATCTGCAACGCTCTGAGGATCGAGCCTCCGTGCCCCGACGAAATGATCGGCTCGTTGGTTTCGCTTCCACTCCCGGACGGATCCACCGCTTGCTCGTCAAAGTCGCCGCTTTACCTGGATCCGCTTCAGGGCACGCTCCTCAAGAAATTCGGGATCGAAGTCCCGGTGATTCCCTGGCCGGCGCCACCTGGGCGGTTGCTCCGGATTTCAGCGCAACTTTATAACTCACTTCCCCAATACCGGCTGTTGGCCCGCGCGTTGAACGACCAGTTTCGATGATCGGCGCTCAGGCGGCCGGGTTCGGTCGCGTTGTTCAGACCGGCTTGCCAAACGTTCATGGTGCGATATTCTCGCCCGGCAATGCCTCGTTGCCTTCCAGATCAAAATCCACCGGAACCGGAAAGAATCGACACCGAAACGCCCCGCAATGGGATCTCGCGTCCGAACCTCACCCGCAGAAATTTTTTGCGCGCCATTGCGATGGGAAGCACTTTCACCTCGGCGGGGGGCGCTTTTGCGGCGGCACACGCAGAGAAGTCGACACCGGTCCGGCGCTTCGAGGTCAAATCGTTCGAGCTGGATGAGATGAGCATCGCGGACCTTCAGGCGGGCATGAGGTCGGGCAAGTACACTTCGGTCGCGCTGGTCAACAAATACCTGACGCGCATCGGACAAATTGACAAACGAGGTCCGGCGGTCAATGCGGTGATCGAGATCAACCCGGACGCCCTGGCCATCGCGAGATCCCTCGATGAAGAACG
>DATNDF010000148.1 GCA_035607015.1 Candidatus Angelobacter sp.
CCACCTGGAGCATGCAAAGTAGGAACGCCCGTGACCACATCCAACGCAGCCGAGAATGGTCGCTTATCGGGGGCGAACAAATGCCCGCAGTGGACGCGTATCAGGATTTTTCCACCGGGGCTCAGCGTGCGGGTGACATGAACAGGATTATCTGTGACCCCCCAACTGATGAAGTTTGAGTCGAGCTTCGCCGTGCCGTGGATTACTGACATTGGCCCAGGGGCCGGCACCAGAAACGCCGCCGTTGCTCCTGGTAGCACCAGCCTGAGATCTGATTCAAACCAGACTTCGACAACCTGCGGCTGCTGTTCGATTATTGCGGGCAATAACGGGTCTGTGAGAATAATGCGGATTCCGTTGAGTGCGCCGAGAGCTTCCTGGTTCGTGAGTACGTTGGCTTGCTTCCAGGACACGCTCTTGATCGAAGGCCAATCCCTGTCGAGACCAATACCCTGTTCGCCTCGATCGCCCTTGTCACCTTTGACGCCGGGGTCGCCCTTGTCGCCCGTAATGCCGGGATCACCTTTGTCGCCCTTGAGGCCTGGGTCACCCTTATCGCCTTTCGCGCCCGGATCACCCTTGTCGCCTTTAACGCCCGGATCGCCTTTGTCGCCCTTGGCACCGGGATCACCCTTATCGCCCTTCGCGCCCGGATCACCTTTGTCGCCCTTGACGCCGGGATCGCCTTTGTCGCCCTTCGCGCCCGGATCACCTTTGTCACCCTTGGCGCCGGGATCTCCCTTGTCACCTTTGGCAGCGGCCTGACCGGCTTCGCCTTTATCGCCTTTGTCGCCCTTCGCGCCTGGCTCACCCGGATCGCCTTTGTCGCCCTTCGCGCCTGCGTCGCCTTTGTCACCCTTCTCACCGGGATCACCCTTGTCACCTTTGGCGCCGGGTTCACCGGGTAGGCCGGGGTCACCTTTGTCGCCCTTCTCACCTTCGTCTCCTTTATCACCAGCCTTACCAGCCAGCTTCGGGCCGTCGTAGTGCCAGTGACCAAATTCGTCCTGAACGAAATTGCCTGAGTGACTATGGTTTCCAGCCGCAACGAACAGTGCCGAATCTTGTTCAGCTTTGAATCCGGCATTCTTCTTTGTGACTGAGGCGATCTCGAGAGCGTCTGGTCCAATTTCCGAATCGTTATCGGCCTCGACCGAAGCCGTAGTAATCAATGCGATTAAGGTTGCTAGATTTCCGACCCGCAGTGATTCGCGGTCGCTTTCTTCCGCTCTGAGTACTACGCGCCAGGGGCCGTCTCCATCGGGGATATTTACGCTGGCGGGAGCATCGATATTGAGCCGGATACCACTCGGCGCAAAGGCAACGCCCGGTTGAATTGAGACAGCCCCGTCATTTGTCTCGACATGCAATCCCCAGGCGATGCGTCCTAAACCGACGGTTCGGCGCAAGTCAACCACGGCCTCGCGCAACCGGTCCTGCATGTGCTGCATATGGTCCGCGGTCACACGCAGTCCGTCTAAAAACTGAGTCCTGCCATCATTCGCCATGTGGGCTTACCTCAACTCCTCAGGTCGTTGATACGACGTCAATATCTCTTAAGGTGACATTTCCCGGGCTGCGACTGATTGCTCGCAGAACCGGAGACGACACCGCTAACGCAGGCGGAAAGGCCAACCTGGCGAAGGCGCCCTTGGCGACCGGCGTAACTTCAACCGCTGACTCATCCGAAACAATGCTGACAATCAAGGGGGCCACCGGCACATCCTTCGGCGCATGACCGATCAGACGCATGCGCCCACGCACGCTTCCGAATCCGCTGGTCCCCGACTGAAACAGCAGCGGCAAAGGTTTGAAGGGTCCGGTTGGCGCACCGCGCTTAATCACATTTTGGTTCAGCGGATCGGTAGCCCCGGCGCTGGCGCCGAGACTGTAGGTGACTTCACCACGCGATACCGTTAGGACTGCCCACGGTGGATTCTGAGCAGTGATCGCGACGGCCTTCTTAAACGAGAACGTGGTCCAGGCTTCCTTATCTCCCGCCGATAACTCGACCGGCTCGCTCACCGCTCCCGGCAGCGGCTCAAGCGGCTCGCTACTTCCTTCCTTGTTCTTCCAGAGCAGCACGCGTATTTCTGCTCCGCCGCTGCCGGCCCGTAAAGGCAAACGAATGCCGGTTAGCTCGGCGAGGCCAGTTGTCGATCTCAAGCGAACGCAGACGGCCCGATCCGGATCGAGGACCAGGTCAGCGAGGTCGGCATCGTTTGGCCCCACCGGTGGGATGGTCCGTTCGGGAGGCAACGTCCCCGCGGCGGTGAAACTGATTTCTTCGATCGCTATTGGCGCCGGCAGGCTCTCGAGCGGAACGTCCTCGGTCCCTTCCTCACCGAATGAAAGCTCTTTACTAGTGTCTCCACTAAAGGTCACGCGCCGGACATAACTTAAGACCGGCGGCTCAGCGAGCCGCATACTAAGCTTGCCCGGAACGCGACTGGTGAGCACAACTTTGAAAGTCAATTCTTCGGACTTAGTGGGATCGCCGGTCAACTTTCCGAGTGCCTCAGCCAGATGGACGATCCGCTCGCCGTCCCGATTCCAGGCATCGTCAGATAAAGCAGTCGCAGGTCCCGGCTGGGCCGGCCCAGACAGCGTCACTACGGGCACGCCGCCGTCGATTCTTATTTCAAGATCAGATGGAGCTTCCGGTAAAACCACGGCCATTTGCGCCGCCAGCTCATCGCCGGTTTTTGAGCCGGTCGCTTCAACGAGCAGCCTTTCCGTCCTCACTTCCGAAGACAGGATCGCAGTCTCTTGCGAACCTCCGGTAAAGACCGGTTGCGGCCCAAACGCCGTGCCCATCCACGGTGTTATTTGCACAATGGTCATGCCCGATGGCACGCTCACGCCGCTGATCGTTCGCGGAGTCCCAAAGTCTAAGACGATCGCCATGCCGCGACCTCCCAGATGCCTCGCTGTCGAAGCCGTCGCCCGAACCTGGGCCACCGCGTTGACCACCGTCGCGTTGGCGCGATCGGCATTAACCACGATGTCGTACTTGCGAACCAGTGCATTGCGGGCGAGCGTGACATCAAGCGTGAAAGACGAGATGCCGTCGGTGGTCAGTTGAGCGCCGAAGACCCGTACACCGGCGACGGCCAGCAGGTTCTCGGAAAACCCACGGTCGAGAAACAGTGTGTCGCGTCCAGAGATGATTGCCATGATTCTTCCGTGCTATCTGAAAGCAGCCGCACCACGAACGCTGTCGAAAGCCTTGGCGAAGGTCCGCGTCGAATCAGCTTCGTTTACGGTGACGCCCTTTTTCTGAAACTCTGTAATTAGCAACTGTTTTTCGTCCACGGTGACTTCGCTCGCCGTGTCGTGTCGCAAAAGCACTTCGCGGACGGCGACGTTTTCGATCACGTCGTCAACATGACTAAGCGCTTTTGCCTTGAGATCGGCATGAACGTTGTCAAAAATATCAAACGGAATCACGTCCTTCGGAGCGAGTATCAGATCGACCACCGTGCCGGGAGTGACTTTGGTTCCGGGAGGAATACTCTGCGAAACAACGCGCGGCGAAAACTTGGGTATTACAGTCGGCAGGTTCTCGAGCACGAAGCTGGTCTTCTTTTCGTCGAGGGTAACGTGTGGCACCTCGAACCCTTCGCGCACTACCTTCGCTTTGGTCGGCTTGTCGCTGATATCGATGAACTGCGTCGATGCCTTGGCGGACGTCCTGGCCCCGGCGGTTAAATCAAAGTTTGCCATTGAAACTCACTCCTATTTAGTTCGATCAGGTTTATGAAGCCTTTTGCTTGGTTACAACTTTGCCAAGCGCCAGACCAAGTCCTTCGAGTGCCTTCTGCGCCTCAGCGAGCGTCAAGCCGGCCAACGACGGAATTTCGACCGAAGACTGAACCTGCAATGAAGTGGCGATCACAAGTTGCGCGTTGCCGTCAGGCGCCACCGGCAGACCGGCGGCTGGGATTTGCGCCAGCACTGGCGAGTTGTCGTTATCGGCGCCCGGATTTGCCGGAGCAACGTCGCGGCCGGCGACGTCGATGATTCGTGATACGGCAATGTTCGCGTTCTTCAACTGTTGCAGTGCGGCCTGAAGCGGAGCGCCGAACACAGCGGGCATAAAAGCACCGTTGGGTGTCAGCGTTAACGGAACCGCTTCGGCCGATGGCGAGGTAATGGATTTGGTGGCCGCATCGAATCCCGGCGCTTCTGCGCGAAGGGTGTACGGGCCAGGCGCAAGTCCGGAAAAAACAAAAGTGTTCGCCGGCGCTACCGGCGCCACGGCCTGGAAGATCACTCCGTCGCCCCGGGTCGCGGTCACTCGCGCCGACGCCAACGCCAACCCGACGTTTGTCAGCGAGACTTGCAGACTGGAGGCTTCAGTGCTGTTGAGGTAATTGGTCAATGCGATGATGCCATTGACGATTACATTCCAGCCTTCGGCCGTCACCGGCTCGCCGGCATTGACTGTTTTTGGGATGTTAGGGTTGATTGCCATAAGTTCCTCTCCACCGTTGCTCAGGCCGGAGCCGACCACAACATCGTCCCCGAGCGCAGCTGTACAATCGGATCGATCAAATCTCCAGCGTTCAATGTTCCTCCGCCCATCATCCAGCGATCGTCTTCGAATTCGACGCGCACTTCGACGCCGGCGGGGTGGAAACGCTTAACTGCCTGGACCACGCGCTGGCGCGTTTGCACGCCGTCAGTGTCGTCAGGCGTCAGGCCGCGAAAGCGTCGCGGGATCAGCAGTCGCACACAAAAGGCCCGGCGTTCGAGCCACGACAAAGAAACGATCGCGGAATCAGGCGCGACCTCATTTGCCGGACCGGCAAACACCGAACTGTCGAGAAAGCCCACCGCTGTTCGTGGGGCGACCCGCAATACATGTTCAGTTCCTTCTTCCGATTCCAATTTGGAAAAGTGGGCCTCCTGGATAAAAAAAGCGAAGCGGGTTTCGCCTACGTCGACGCCCGGCATTGGTAAATCTTCGCCGCTGTGCGGAAACAGAAAGTCCGGATCGAAAGCACCCGCCGGCGTGGTCACCGCGAAGCTGGCCCGCCTGTCGCCGGTTACACCCGCGCCGTCAAAAACAAAATCCGTGGCCCGTTCATCCGACCCTGCGAAACAAGCGCCCTTCCAGGAAAACGCAAAGGAAGTAACATCGCTGCCGTCCAGGGTGACGCGGCCCTCTTCGGTAAAAACAACTGCGCCGCCGGGAGGAATCGTTCCGGCGTAACCGACGCCGTGTCCTTCGTCACGATTAACGACCATCGGTCCGACGGTCTTAATTTCTTTTCCGGTAAAGCGGACCTGAAGCAACGTTCGCTCAAAGCCACGGCGGAGGACACTGAACAATTCCGTGTGATGCCGGCCCACTTGATCCGTGCTCACTCGTTCAAGTGGGTTTTCCTCAACGCCCATCAGCTCTGCGGGCGCCGGGAGTGGTTCTAATACTTCGCGCGCTGGTTGGTTACCGGAAGCGGGCTCCAATTTCGGACTAGTAAGGATCAACCGATCTCGAACCAGGGCCGCGTGCCAAAAGCGATCCTTGCTGTGAACAACGTGGAGGATGTCCAGGTCGAGAGCGTTGGCCGCTCCCTCGAGTAACGCCCGGACAGTGCCGTTACCGTAAGCATGAATTCGCGAAATTGTCTTGATCCGAATGCGCGCCGCGTCGAGCAGCATATTGTCGACGGTGGCGGCCTTCGCGTTTTGAATAAGCCGCGTCTTCGCGGCCTCTAGATCAGGTGGAACGTTGTTGGCGTGCGCCGGCGCAAACAGCGGTAGGCGCGGAGATGGAGCGGCAATTCCCCACAAGCGGCAAAGTTCCTCGGCAGCAGAATCACGCTCAGCGGGAGTTGCCGCTTTCGTCAGCCTTACCAACAACTCTCGAGCCCGCTCAAACCTGGCGAAGAGCAACGCCAGTTCGGCTTGAGTGATTCCATGTAACGCGGCAATGAGCAGTAGATCGCGCAGCTCATCAGCATCGCCAACGCGATGTGAACGACGGATACGAGCCATGATTGCCGACTGCTCATCGAGGGTTAAGGCCAGCGCATCGGTCACCGCTTCCAGCTGCTTGCCTGGCCGGGTCGCTTCGAAGTGCGCCGGAAAGCGGCTCAGTATTTTGAGCGTGCGACCGATCATTGACCCTCCAGGCTGACTCGGCGCACCCACAGCTGCTCGAGTGATGTTAAGGGAAGCTGCACGTCCTGTTGATGAATGCGGACACCGGCTTCCTGATATTCGATCTTGTAGTGCAGATCAGTTACCGAGTAGTTGTCAGAAGCGCTCAACATTCCCTGGAGAGCGGCGACTGAGAGAACGGAGATCGGTGCGGTCTTCAACCCGGCGCGCAGCTGGCCATCGATCTGATCGCGCGCGCTGGCCCGGGCCGTAGTTTGATCACCAAGCAAACCCGCGCCCTTCAACGTGACTGTCACAACCACGTCCAACATCACCAGTGCCCCGCCGACATCTACTGTGATCGCGCCCGCCACCGGGCGCACGGCTGGATTGTCGGCGACGACGTTCCGGTGGTGCGGCTGTTCAGGATTGGCCTGCGGATAGATCTCGATCATCACGTCGAGCACGCCTTCGATTTCCATCAGCCGCGCTACCAGGCGGTTGTAGACCAGGACCTCGCCGATTCCTGCTTCGCCGAGAAAATCGGTCACCGCCTTACGCGCCGTC
>DATNDF010000149.1 GCA_035607015.1 Candidatus Angelobacter sp.
AGGCTCCAGGCCGCGCCGGTGTTACCCCAGTGGACGAATTTGAAAAAACCGTCGATGACCACGATTTCCCTCGCGTAGCCGAGATATCGGAGCACAGCCAGTTTGGTCAACTGGTCGATCACCAGCACGGCGGCGGCGACGAGAGCCATTCTTCTGGTCGGTCCCAATTTCATGCCTTCAACAGCCCTTTCTGCCTCACTCCCGGCGCAAACGCAAGTGCAGCCCGCACGCCGGACGATGGAACTGGATGTCACCCAGACGATGGATTCGGCCCGGGAGAAGGGGCGGCGTCTTGAACGACGCGCGGTCGGCGCGGGTAGAAGATGAGGTAAGCGGCCGTGATGATCGCCGCAACGACGATGCCGAAACCCGCCTGTTGCCACGTCACGGTCCCGCGACACAAATAAACCGCGCCAAGCAGGCACTCGAACGCGCCGCGCGCGATGCCTATCTGGACCCACACGACGTGGCGGATGGGGTCCATCGCGGCCACAGCGTAGCCAGGCGCCATCGTCAGCAAAATGCAGCCCCACAGGCCGATGATGTAATTGACACCGTCGGGCAGGTTCTTGAAATGGAAGGCGAGTTCGACCTGTTTGGGTGAGAGGATCAGGAGCAATCCCAGCAGAAACAACAGGGCCGCATCCATTGCGAGCAGGATCCGAAGTGGCGAGAGTTTCATGGTTTACCGTTCCTTTCTTTTTGAGCGCCTCATGACCTTGTGCCGATCAACCTCGAAATGCCAGCGCGCAGCCGGCAAAGAATATCCCTGCCAGCACGGCGCCGAGTCCCAGCAACACCAGCACTGAGACGACCATCAGCTTGACGAATTGAAGAAATGGATTGCCCGTTCGTTCCGTGTCCTGCCGGAACGATCCTGGATAAGGCGGCTCGCTGAGGCCGTAATGGAAGCCGCACACGGGACATCGGGCGACGCGCCCCTGCGTGACGAAGCTGACCTCGTTTTTACATTGAGGGCACAGGGCCCTGGCGTTGCTCATAAGACAGTCACACCGGAATTTGGCGCGCCCGCGACATGGCGCGCGCTCCGTTTCGTTTTCAAGGCCAAAGCCAGCCACAACACACCGCCAATCACCAGCGCCCCGGGCAGGATCAGACCCGCTCTTTGCAGGTTATTCCATCGGTCGGAAAGAGCGCCCATGACCTGCGAAGACCATAAATCGCCAAACAGGTGGATCATGAAAATCGCGATGGCCATCGCGCTCGCCCTCAGATTCACGGGCACGGATTCAAGGATCAGCGTGTTGACCGGCCCGGTTGAGAGAAACAGAAAAAAGACGGTGGTCGCCAGCGAGGCCATACAAACAGTAACGTTCGTCGTCAGAAATGTTGCCAAAGCCGGCACCACGGCGGCAAGCGTCGAGTAACCCAGGACGAGCGAGTATGCCGCTGAGTTCCGTTTCCGCCAGGCCGCGGCCGCAAAGCCGCCGGCAAAGGTTCCAACCAACCCGGCGACAACGACCACTGCGCCAAGAAAAAGGGACGCGTTGGATTTGGTGATTCCATGGACGCGGTGCAGATAGCCCGGGCCCCAGAAGGCGAATGCTCCCATGGCAAACGTGTAAGCCACATAGCCCCACACGATCAGGTGGTATTCCGGGAGGCGAAAAATTGCCAGGGTATCCCTGAGTTTGGGCAGTTGGGCGTGACCAGCGCGGCTTTCGGCCTCGCCGCGTGGAGGTTCTTGAAATGGCGCCATGCTCATCGCCAGCAGAAGCCCGGGCAATCCCGCCCAGACAAAGGCGTGGCGCCAGCTCCAGTGAGCCTCGATTTGCCCGCCGACGACGTAACCCAGAGCCGCACCCACTGGCAGAGCCACATAAAAGATGGTCAGCGCATTGTTGCGTTTTTCCGCGCCAAACACGTCGGAGATCAACCCGGGACTGATCGAAGCGTAGCTGGCCTCGCCAAATCCGACGATCGCGCGAAAAAACATCATCTGTGCGAAGCTGGTGGCGAATCCGGTCAACACGGTTCCCAGGCTCCATACCGCGATGCCCGCGACAATCAGCCATTTGCGCGAGGCACGATCTCCCAGGTACCCGAAGAGCGGTGCCGTGACAAAATAACCGAGCATGAAAGCCGTGTTCAGCCGGCCTCCCTGTTCGTCCGTCAGCCTGAATTGCACCTGCACCGGATCGAGCACCGCGGCGAGGATGTTCCGGTCGAGATAATTGAACAGGTTCAACCCGGTAAGGATGAACAGGACCTGTGACGGTGAAAGTTTGCGGTTCATCGCAGCGATGTCCGGGTTTCCGGTTCCATGCGCGACGCGAAGGTAGCCGACATCACGCCCGCAGAGTTAATCGAAAAAAACGGCCCGAACATCGACGCGGCCGTGTGCCTCCACCCGGCCCGCGCGAAACGCTCAATGGGAACACGCGTCGGTCGATTTCCGCAGTTCGGTCAGCAGTGCGACAAGGCTTTGCCGGGAGCAGTCCCCCATCAGGCAGATTTGCACCCAATTCCGGTTGCGCAAATAATCACTCTGGTAACTGAGGAGGAAGCCGGCGGCCTGCAACCGATCGCCCAGTTTTTGCGCGCTGGTTTCGCCCGGAAGCACAAGCGTGATCACGGCCGGAGACGCGTGCGTGTTGGGTGCGAGGATGCGAAAGCCGAGTTCGCGAAGTTTCGGACGGAGCCAGTTCGAGAGTTCAACGATTTCGGCGAACGGTTGCTGCGAATCGTAACGTTTCAGCGCCGTTTGCAGAGCCGCGAGCAGGTTTGACGATTGTGTAAACGGAATACCGTCCTGCCCGGCGTAAAAGCCAAGGTCGAGGTAACGCGGCAGTTTGTCCGGTTGCGGCGCGATTTCGTGATGATAGAATACCATCGAAAGACCCGGGAACGCGCCGAGCCCTTTGCCACTGACGCACGACGCGAGGTAAACCTCGTTCAAATCCACAGGTACGGTTCCAACCAGGCTGATGCAGTCGAGACATAGCTTGACATCGCGCGGGGCGCACAATTCTTTCAACATTTCCAGGTCGTTCAGCACACCCGTTGAAGTTTCGCAGGCCGATGCCCAGAGCCACCGCGCGTCGGGATGACGATCCAGAAACTGCCTGATTTGCTCGCGATCGAAGACGCCGCCCCACTCGTACTCGAGAGCGGCAAACGGAAGTTCAAATCGTTCTGCGTGGTCCAGCAGGCGGTTGCCGAATTCGCCGTTGCTCAAGACGATTCCCGGCGCACGGTCCAGCGAAAGCTGGGCGGCGACGACATCGTTGGCCAGCGTGCCAGAGCCGAGAAGGATTTCGACGCGGCGTGCCCTGACGAGCTGGCAAAGCAACGTCCGGGTTAGCGCAAAGTCTTCTTTGAAGCTGGTGCAGCGATGCGATACCGGCAGTTTGTCCAGAGCAGCCCGGATTTCCGGCCTGATGCTCACCGGTCCGGGCAGGAAACTCGCCGGGTTCAGCGCGCGGTCGGCGGTTGAAGGCACGTTGAGCAGCGGCGTTGCGACTTCGACGAACTCCTCAAGCGTCAGATACATCGGCTGATACTGGGCATCCTGCGAGCCAACAAGCGGGCCAAACGGCACGAAACCGAGATGTTTGTAAAGCTTCTGCTGGCGAACCGTGCCCGAGATGACGGCGAGGTTGTAGTGCTGGCTCAACCCGTAATCGAGGAGCAGTTTGAGCAGCCCCTGGAACACCATGCCGTTGCGGTGGCTGGCGAGGACGGCAAGCAGGCGGACTTCGCAGATCTTGCGGCCCGGCGGCAGATAGCGATCAATGTTGCCGAGCTTTTCGTCGAGCGAGAAGGGCCGCTTGTCGCGAACGGCCATCATGCCGACGAGCTGGTCCTCATCAAGCGCGATCAGGTAGGTGTTCTCATGATGGAAACGGTCAACCAGCCGGTGTTCCGGATTTGGCGCGTGTTGCGGGATTTCCTCGACGAAGGTCTTGTAGTTGAGCCGAAAAATCTGCTCGAATTCCGTCTCGTCCACCGCAATTTTGAATTTCAGTTTGCGTTCCGCGTTCATGCACTTACTTGTGCGCCGGTCTGCTGTCGCTCTTGCGTCTGCGCCCGGTCAGGAGCTTGTGCATTTCATCCGGGATATTTTTGCGGTGCGCAATCAAAATCAGCAGCGCCAGCGCGGACAGTCCGAACACGCTGGTCAGGGGGAAATCGAGGAGGAACAACGCAAGCGGCGTGATGGCGAGCGCGAACAATCCCGCCAGCACATAGCTCCGCGTCGCAGCGAACAAGATGAGGAACAGGCCGGCGAACATTGAGGCGATAAAATGGTCAAACATCAGCACGGCACCCAGGGACGTGGCCACCCCTTTGCCGCCGTGAAACCAGAGCTGGGCCGGCCAGATGTGGCCGACTGTCACCGCGACCATCGTCAGCGCCGTGCCGGTCGCGTCCAGCCGGAAGTAATGCGCAAGCCAGACGGCGAGCAGCCCTTTGCAAAAATCGCAGAGCACGGTGAGGAAAAACCCGGGTTTGCCCAGCACGCGACCGACATTGGTGGCGCCCACACTGCCGCTGCCCAGCAAGCGGATGTCCTCGCCCGTCCGCCAGCGCACAAGGTAGTAGCCTGAGGCAAAGCAGCCCAGCGCATAGCCAACGAGCATCGTCAGTGTCTCTTTGGCGTAAGGCACGGAATGCATTTGTCGATCCGAAAACGGATATTCGTTTCAGCGGACTGGTTTCCCGACACATTTTGTAGCACGATTGTTTCAACCGGTCATCAAATAATTTCCGCACCTTTTGCACGACAAACCGGCCTCCGAATCGCAAACCGGGATTGCCCGCCTTCGCATTGAGGAATTCCGCCATGACCTCGCTCCAAGTCCGTGGACATAATTTGAACCGGCTCCGACGAGATGAGCTTTGGTGATTCGGAGGTCGAGGTCCGGCTGGCGTTCGGCCTGGTTCCTAGCAATGGACACCGCCTGAGGGTAACCCCGCTCCATTCCAGGATTTCAGCCCGCACCGACCCCGGACGGCGGAGCGTTGTGTTGATGAGATAAAAACCTCGTCTCCAAACCCAGTAAGGATGCTGCCGCAAGCCGTACCGCCGTCCCGAACGGATCCCACTCTCCCGCCAGCCCCACTTTCCCCTGCCCAGTTCGTCAACAGCAATGACATCGTAATGACTGAAGGATCCACTTCCATTCCGCAAAATGAGGTTGACTTGTTTAGTTTCGAAGTCTATCCAGTGGGCAGTTCTTTGAATCGAACACAATCTGTTGTGTTAACATCTTGAAGAGTGCCCGCGGCGATAGCCACGGGAGAATAGGAAAACGGGTGCAAATCCCGTGTGGTAAAGTCCCGCTGTAACGAGCGACGAACGCCTCGAAAAGCCACTGTCCGGTCTTGGATGGGAAGGTGAGGCAAGTAGGACGACCTCGAAGCCAGAAGACCTGCTTTTCATGCTCATCAAGTCCGACCTGACGTCGGCAACTGTCTTGCCAAAGACAGGATGAGGGAAGAGACGAGCTTGTTCAATTTGAGGCCCGCCTTCACTCCCTCGTGAGTGGTCGCGGGATTTTTTGTGCCCACATACCACGCGCGAGCGGTTTCCCTTCCCGGTGAAACGCGGTGTGGCAAGCCGCCAACTCAAATCATCCGACATGCTGCACGAACAACTCGACGGCCAGCTCCGGCTGGCGCAACTCGACCCGCTTCGAGGACAGGAATTCCTCGTCCGCAAACGCGACGGACGCCTGGCCTACTTCGATGAGACGCGCATCCTCCTGGCGATAGAAAACGCCTTCAAGGCCGACTCCGGACTTCACCACGACCAGCCACTGCCACAACCGGAACAAGACCATGCGATCCGCGTCGCAAATGCCGTCGTCGAAGCCGCAATCGCGCAGGCCGTACGGGGCCACACACTCGAAATCGAACTCATCCAGGACCTGGTGGAGACCCGGCTCATGGAGGCGGGTCATCACAACGTTGCCCGGCGTTACATTCTATATCGCGAGGAACGCCGCAAGGCCCGCGCGCTTGGATGCAAACGCACCGTGGAAGGTGATCCCCAGGCACAGTTATTCGTGACCCTTCCAGACGGCTCGCGGGAGCCGCTGGATCTGCAACAAATTCGTCGTCGCCTTATCAACGTGTGCCGGGGCGCGGAGAAGAATTGTTCCGCCAGCGGCCTCGCCGAGGAGACGCTCAGGAATCTTTATGACGGCGTCAGGACGGAGGAGATTGAGCACGCGATGATTCTGGCGGCGCGCTCGCGCGTCGAGCGCGAACCGGATTACACCTTTGTCGCCGCGCGACTGTTGCTCCGGAAGCTGTACCGCGAAGCGTTGCCCGGGTTCAGCACACCGGCCGAACTCGCCGCGCGACACCGCGGGCATTTCCCGGACTTCATCACGCGCGGCGTGGAAGTCGGACGTCTCTCCGCAGAACTCCTGAAGTTTGATTTGCCGCGACTCGCTGCGTCGCTCCAACTCGATCGCGACCGGCAGTTCACCTACATGGGCGCACAGACGCTTTACGACCGTTACCTCATTCATCACGAGGGCCGGCGCCTTGAGACGCCGCAGTATTTCTGGATGCGGGTCGCGATGGGACTCGCGGTTGACGAAGGCGAACCAAGAAACGAACGCGCTACGGAGTTTTACGAGATCCTTTCGACGTTCCGCTTCATCAGCAGCACCCCGACGTTGTTCAACGCCGGCACGCCACATCCGCAACTGAGCTCGTGCTACCTCAGCACGGTCATGGACGACCTGGAGCACATCTTCAAGGTCATCGGCGATGATGCAAAACTCTCCAAGTGGGCGGGCGGCCTCGGTAACGATTGGACGAACATCCGGGCGACCGGGGCGCACATCAAAGGCACGAACGGCACGAGCCAGGGTGTCATTCCGTTCATGAAAGTCGCCAACGACACGGCCGTGGCCGTGAACCAGGGCGGCAAACGCAAAGGCGCCATGTGCGCCTACCTCGAAACGTGGCATCTGGACATCGAGGATTTTCTCGAACTTCGCAAGAACACCGGCGACGAGCGCCGCCGCACTCCCGACATGAACACGGCGAACTGGATTCCCGACCTGTTCATGAAGCGCGTAAAGGAGGGCGGGCGGTGGACCCTGTTCAGTCCGCACGACACGCCGGATTTGCACGACCTCTACGGCGCGGCGTTCGCTCAGCGTTACGAGGAATACGAACGCCTCGCGGACCAGGGCGAAATCAAACTCTGGAAGCGGGTGGAAGCCGTCGCCCTCTGGCGCAGAATGCTGACCATGCTGTTCGAGACCGGGCATCCGTGGCTGACGTTCAAGGACCCGTCGAACATCCGATCACCGCAAAGCCACGCGGGCGTGGTCCACAATTCAAACCTGTGCACGGAGATACTGCTGAACACGTCTGCGGACGAGACGGCCGTCTGCAACCTCGGCTCGATCAACCTTGCAGCGCATTGCAGCGACCAGGCACTCGACGAAAATTTGCTGGCTCACACGATCCGCACCGCGATGCGGATGCTGGATAACGTCATTGACATCAACTTCTATCCGACGCCCGAGGCGGGAAACGCCAACCGGAAACATCGTCCGGTCGGCCTCGGACTGATGGGTTTTCAGGACGCGCTCTACAAACTGCGCCTGCCCTACTCGAGCGAAGCCGCGGTGGAATTTGCCGATCGCAGCATGGAGTTGGTCGCCTATCACGCACTGCTGGCGTCCACCGAACTCGCCCGGGAACGCGGTCCTTACCCGACCTTTCGAGGCTCGAAATGGAGTCAGGGTTTGCTGCCGCTCGACACAATCGAACTCCTCGCGAAGGAGCGCGGCGGTTTTGTGGACATGGACCGGACGGTGCGTCTGGACTGGTCGCGTGTGCGCGATGCCATCCGCCAGCACGGCCTGCGTAATTCCAATACGCTGGCCATCGCTCCGACCGCGACCATTTCAAACATCGCCGGCGTCAGCCAGTCCATCGAGCCGACTTACAAGCACCTGTTCGCGAAGGCCAACCTGAGCGGGGACTTTACCACTGCCAACACGTATCTCGTCGCCGACTTGAAGCGCCTCGGTTTGTGGGACGACGAAATGGTGGACGACCTGAAATACCACGATGGCAGCATCAGCGGGATTGAGCGAGTTCCCGCCGGATTAAAGGAGCTGTATCGCACGGCATTTGAAATTGAACCGCGCTGGCTGATCGAGTGCGCCAGCCGGCGCCAGAAGTGGATCGACATGGGCCAGTCGCTGAACCTCTATCTGGCGCGACCCGACGGTAAACAGCTCAGCGAAATGTATCTGTTCGCGTGGGAGAAGGGGCTCAAGACCACCTATTATCTGCGCTCGCTGGCAGCCACCCAGGTCGAAAAATCAACCACGGATGTGAACCGGCGCGGCCTGCAACCCCGCTGGATGAAAAACAAGAGCGCGTCGGCGAACATTCAGGTTCAACGCGAAACCGACCCGGGTTCGGCCGCGGCGAGGAACCCGCAGGCGAAGGCCTGTCTGCTCAACGACGCGACCTGCGAGGCTTGTCAATGAACGAACGAACGCGCACCCATAATCTCGGTTTCCCTCGCATCGGAGCGAAGCGTGAACTGAAACGTGCCCTCGAATCCTTCTGGTCCGGCAGGATTGACGAGGCGCAACTCCTCGAAACCGGCAGAGCCATTCGCGCCGCCAACTGGCACACCCAGCAAGCCGCCGGAATTGACCTCATCCCCTCCAACGATTTCAGCTTTTACGACCAGGTACTCGACACCTGCGCGCTGGTGGGCGCGGTACCGGAGCGTTTCCACTCGCCCGGTGGAAATGTGGATTTGAGGACCTGCTTCGCCATGGCGCGCGGCCTGGCTGCAAGCGACGGGAATTGTCCCGGCTGCGGAAGGACGCACGCAACGAACGCGCTGGAAATGACCAAGTGGTTCGACACGAATTACCACTACCTCGTGCCGGAGTTGCACCCCGACCAGACCTTCCGGCTCGCTTCCACGAAACCTTTCGACGAATTCGCGGAGGCGCTCGCGCTCGGGATCCGCACAGTGCCGGTGCTGATTGGGCCGCTGACGTTTCTGCTCCTCGCCAAAACACGCGGTCAAAACTTTGACCGGCTCGCGCTCGTGGCAAAACTGGTGCCGATTTATTCGGAAGTGGCGCGTCGTCTTCACGGCCAGGGCGCCGAGTGGGTGCAATTTGACGAACCGGCCCTCTGCCTCGACCTGACCATCGAACAACGCTCCGCGTTCGCGACCGCCTACGCGCAACTCCGTGAATCTGCGCCGGGCCCGAGGCTTTTGCTCGCCACCTACTTTGGCGCCCTGGGGGATAATCTTGCGACCGCCTGTCGGTTGCCGGTGAACGCGCTGCACGTGGATGCCGTGCGTGCGCCGCATGAACTCGACCGATGGCTCGCCACCCTGCCGCCGACGATGCGGCTTTCGCTCGGGCTCGTGGACGGGCGGAACATCTGGCGGAACGATTTCGAGCGTTCCTTGCGCCTGTTGCGAAAGGTGGAGTCGGCCATCGGGATGGACCGGCTCATTGTTTCACCGTCCTGCTCGCTGCTCCATTCACCATTGAGCTTGAAGTATGAACAGAAGCTGGACGCTGAACTGAAAACCTGGCTCGCCTTCGCGGAGGAAAAGCTTTCGGAAATCTGGCTCCTCGCGCGAAACGTCAATCAGCAGGACGACAGCGCCCCCTTGCTGGAGAATCGCGCGGCCGGCGCCGGTCGCCGGAACAGCGCGCGCATCCACAACCCGGCCGTAAAGCAAAGGGTCGGCGGGTTGGCTTCGCTGCGCCTCCAGCGCGAGAGCCCATTCTCCCTGCGGCGCGCGAAACAACAATCGCGGCTCAACCTCCCGCCTCTGCCCACCACCACCATCGGATCGTTTCCGCAAACGGACGAGGTCCGCGCGGCCCGCGCACGATTCCGGAAGGGCGAGTTGTCGTCCGCCGATTACGAGCGGTTGCTCGAACAGAAGACAACCGAGTGCATCCGCTGGCAGAAGGAAATCGGTCTCGATGTGCTGGTGCACGGCGAATTCGAGCGGAACGACATGGTGGAGTATTTCGGGGCGCAACTGGACGGTTTCGCTTTCACGGAAAACGGCTGGGTGCAGAGCTACGGTTCCCG
>DATNDF010000150.1 GCA_035607015.1 Candidatus Angelobacter sp.
CTTTTTCCTCGTGGCGCTCATCTTCGTTTATCGCTCCTTCTACAGCATGCGGATCCCCGAGGAAACAGCCGAGGCTTGAAGCCTGACGAGTATCCGCGCACGAGGGGACGCCATTTGGTACTCCGCGCGACGCGGCGAAATCGACCAAGCATCGCCGCCACGAAGCGGGATCGGCGGGCCCACGCGCAACTTGGCGTGTTGCCCTTCTGGGGCTTGCATCGAACGGCTTGATCCACTGATGGCCGCGGGCAACTGGGTTCCGGAACTCATCAAGTTCGGCGGCGGGCAGAACGTGTTTGGCGGGGCGGTCAAACATTCACCCTGGCTCGATTGGGAAGCGGTCTGCGACCACGGAGACCCGGAATCATGTTCCCGCCGCCTTGCGGCTTCGACCTCGCGCGAACACGCACCGAAACAGCGGCGCTGGGCAGCCGATCTCGCTGGAAAAGCCCCCGCGCCATAAAAAGCGAACGCGTCCATCTCACCGATGGCAACCGGTATTTCAACCGGCCCCGCCCGCGCCCGGTCGAGTCGCGGGAATTCTCGCCGAGATCATCTGTCCAGACTTATTTCGTTTCCGACACCACGGGGCCGGTCTGGAAGAATTGTGAAACCAGCCTCTTGACGGGTCGGGTTGGGAGCGGTTAACTCTGAACCTACGACTGGGGGAAGCAGTGTCTCGCGAAGTTGTTTTATGAAAACGCCACTCACTCTTGTCCGCTGGCCCGGTTGGTGGTCCGCCGCGGTCGGATTATTTTTCGTCAGCCTCCTCGCGTTAGCTGGTGATTCGCCCTCGATCACGTCCATCCGCCTGGATGGCACGAATGTGGTGGTCACCGCGCAAGTGCCCGCCGGCATTCACCGCGTCACTCTGGAATGCCGCAGTCGGCTGGGCGCGGGCACTTGGGAACCGCGTGCCGTGACGCGGCTCGACGGCACGGGCGGTGAAGTTACTTTCCTCGTCCCAAGGACTGCGACGTTGGAAGTGCTGCGTGTGCGGGCCGACGATCAGGAACCTCTCCCGGCGGCGTTTTATTCCGGCACCAACTCGTTCACCGGCCAGCCCGTCAGTCCCGGCGGATTGGATGGCGTCTTCGACGGCGCGCCCACTGCGGCACCCGGTGCCGACCCGGCAGCGGGAACCGGTGCGCCCTCGCGCGACGTCGTGGAATCCGACATCTGGAAGGTCAGCGGCGACACACTTTATTTCTTCAACCAATACCGCGGCCTTCAGATCATTGACATTTCGATGCCGGACTCCGCGGTAGTGAAAGGGGTGCTGCCATTGCCGGCCGCCGGCGAGCAGATGTATTTGCTCGACTCCAATCACGTCGTGCTGCTGGCGCAGGACGGATGCAACTGGTGGGGCGGCGACTCGGAAAGCCGCATCCTGGTGGTCAACGTTGCCGGCGGCGCGCCTCAGGTGACGGCCAGTATTCCGGTCAGCGGATACATCCAGGAAAGCCGCCTCGTCGGGACTGCGCTTTACGTTGCATCGCAGAGCTACCAGATCAAGACCAATTCCGCGAACTCCGTGACGTGGGAAGCCGGGACGGTCGTTTCCTCCTTTGACCTGGGCAATCTTGAATCACCCGTCCCGAAAAATACACTCTGGTTTCCGGGCTACGACAACGTGATCGCAGCCACGGACGTTTTCCTGTTCGTCGCCGTCACGTCCGCCGACAATTACTGGCGTTCGATCGTCCATTGTCTCGACATCACCGCGCCGGACGGAACGATGAACCATTCCGGTTCAGTCTCCACCTCTGGCCGGGTGAACGACAAGTTCAAGATGAACCGGGCGGACTCTGTTTTCACCGTCGTTTCAGAAGTTCCCGCCACGAGTGGCGCAACCTGGACGACCAAACTCGAAACGTTTCTTCTGCCCGATCCCAGAGGGTCCGGACCGGCAGGAATTACCAAGCTGGGGACGCTTGCGCTGGGCAACGGAGAACGCGTTTTTGCCACGCGCTTCGATGGCGATCTCGTTTACGTCGTGACTTTCCGCAGGATAGATCCGCTGTGGGTCGTGGATATTTCCGACGCGGCGCATCCAAAAATCGCCGGCGAATTGCAGGTCCCGGGTTACTCGACGTTCATCCAACCACTCGGCGACCGCCTCGTCACCGTCGGCATTGATGACACCAACAGCTGGCGCGTGGCGGTGTCGCTGTTCGACGTGCATGATCCGGCCGCGCCGTCACTCTTGAGCGAGGTCGCCCTCGGCCAAAATTATTCGTGGAGCGAAGCGAATACCGACGAGAAGGCATTTAACGTGATGCCGGACGAACATCTCATCTTGCTCCCCTACCAGGGATATTTCACGAACGGTTACGCGTCCCGCATCCAGCTCGTTGACTTGAACCGCGACTCGCTGACGTTGCGTGGCACCATCGACCACGAGACGCAACCCCGCCGCGCCACCGTGCATGGCGACCGCATCCTCTCGCTCTCCGGCCAGGAATTGTTGAGCGTGGACGCAACCGACCGTGATCACCCGCAGATCAAGGCGGACCTTCCCCTCGCGTGGTCGGTGGATCAGGTGTTCGTGCAAAACGGTTATTTGATCGAGCTCAGCACCGCTTCATCGTGGTGGTGGCTCGGCCAGCCAAAGCCGGCGGTTCGCATTACATCGGCAAACGAACCGGATCGCGTGCTTAACGAAATTGATTTGCCAAATCAGTTTCCTATCCTTGGGGCGGCGACCCGTGACGGGCGCCTGTATCTTGCGCAAGGCGAGCAGAACTTCGGGCCCATTCCGCTCGCGGACGGTACCGATCCTGGCCAGCCGACCAACGACGCGCCCAATCTATTCGTTTCGATTTACGATGTTTCGGCTTTGCCCGAGGTAAAACTGCTCGGCGCGACGGCAGTCATGCTTGATCCGCTCGGCTGGGGCGCAAATTTCCAGATCGTCTGGCCGAGAGCGGGTGTGTTGGTTCTGGCGGGTGGAGGAGGGGGCTATTGGGATCCGTGGCTCGATTTTGGCATCGCGACACCGGCCGGCGGAACACTCGGACCGGCTGGCGGGGGGATTGCCCGGCCGATTTTCTGGGGTAACAACGGCGGGCGCCTGATCGCCTTCGACGTGAGTAATACTGCAACGCCGAAGTTTTTGTCCGATGTCAACCTCGCGGAGAATACGTGGTGGAGTTTCAGCCCGGCGTACACCGTCAACGGACAGGTTTATTTGAGCCATGAGGCGGTAGAGCCTTGCCCGCCCGTCGTGACAAACGACAAGGACACCAATTCCGCGCCGGTGTATTACTGGGTGCAACGATGGTATCTCGACGTGGTCGATTACGCGGACGCCACCAACCCCACGATCCGGAAGCCCGTCAATATTCCCGGCTCGCTCAACGGCGTCGCCCGGGCCGGCGAATTGCTTTACACTGTCGGTCAGCATTGGACCGACCCCACGAACTGGTTTGGAGATGGCAGGGAATATCTCGATGCCAGTGCTTATGATGGCGTGGAAGCGCACCTTGTTGACTCGTTACCGCTTTCCAGTTTTTGGCCTCACCCGGTGCTTGTCAAAGACGACAACGTGTTTCTTGGCCACCCGACAGAGACGAACACAGTGAAGAACCTGCTCGAGGCCTGGACCCTGCCGGACTCCGGGAAGTTCACCTTGCTTGGCAAGGCTGAATTGTCCGGCGCGGTACAGAACTTCGTCAGCTTCGGCGATCTCCTGGCCGCGCAAATCGGCAACGAAGTCGGCCTGTTCGACGTGGCCAATCCCGCCTCTCCCGCGCCTCTCGTCACCGGCGGACCGCCCGGATGCGTCTGGTTTGATTTGAGCAAAGCCGATGGCGCGCCCGGTCGCGGCCTCTGGTTGCCACTTGGCGTTTACGGGGTCTCAATGGTTTTGGTCCCTCCGGCACCGTGAGACCGGTTGAAATGTCGCGCCAGTCCCGTGTGGTACTGTTGTAGTCGGGGGGCGATCTCGGCAAAAGTGTTTTCTCGCGAGTAATCGCCGGGACAAAACACCGGGATTTTTCCGCTGTGAAAAAACTTGCGCGCCATTTTTTCCAGCGTTAGATAGGTTGCACATCAGCCGTAAAATCCGCGCGAGCCAGATGCGGCGGCACAGCCCGCCGGCCCTTGGCTCCAGCAGTTCCTGAAGAAAGGCGATTATGTCTGACGAAATAAATACGCCCAACACTGCCGGCCTCTCCAGACGCGGCTTCCTCAAAGGGGTCGGCATAGGTTCGGTGGCCACAGGTTTGTTTGCCCCTGGCAGTCTGAAGGACGCCCTCGCCGCCGAAGGAGGCGTCGTGGGCCCGGGCGAGATCCCCCTGAGCCTCCGAATCAACGGCCAGACTCGCAAACTCAACGCCGAACCGCGTGTCACCTTGCTGGATGCGTTGCGCAACCGGCTTGACCTCACCGGTTGCAAAAAGGTTTGCGACCGCGGCACGTGCGGCGCCTGCACGGTCCTTGTGGACGGCCATCCGGTTTATTCCTGCTCGATGCTGGCCGTCGAGGCTGAAGGCCGCGAAATCACCACGATCGAAGGACTGGGCACACCAGAACGGATGAACGAAGTGCAAAAGGCGTTCGTGCATCACGATGCCCAGCAGTGTGGCTTTTGCACGCCCGGCTTTGTCGTCGCCTGCACGGCTTTTGTCCGCAAGAACCCCAATGCCACCCCCGAGCAGGTTCGCGACGGCGTCGGTGGCAATCTCTGCCGGTGCGGCACGTATGCCGGCATGATCCTCGCCGTCGCTGATGCGGCGAAGAAAGGAGGGGTTTGATATGGCAAAGGTTGACTGGCCTCCCGCCGAAAAGCGGTCCCTTATCGGCAAGAGCATCGACCGGATTGACGGCCCGTTGAAGGCCACCGGCTCGGCGAAGTATTCCTATGACATGAACCGGCCCGGCATGCTGTGGGCAAAGGTTGTCACCTCCCCCCACGCTCATGCGGAGGTGACGGGCATCGACACCAGCGAGGCCGAAGCCTTGCCCGGCGTGAAGGGCGTATGGCGCGACACAGAAAAAGAAGTGCGCTACGCGGGCGAAATCGTCGCCGCGGTCGCCGCGACCACCGAGGAAATTGCCGAGGAAGCCGCGCGGCTCGTGAAAGTTCAATACAAACCGCTCGACCATCAGGTCGTTGACACGGACGCGACATTGTCGAAGGACAGGCCGTCCAAGAAGGACCAGGGCAACGTGGATGAGGCGTTCACAAAAGCCGACAAGGTCGTCGAAGGTGAATACGGACTGCCGGTCATTTCCCATTGCTGCCTCGAATCGCACGGCCAGGTGACCGAAATACGCGATGGCGAGCTTTATATCTGGCCTTCGACCCAGAACGTTTCGCGTTACAGCGATCGTCTCGGAGAATCCGTGGGCGTGGATCAGAACAAAATCCACGTCGAATGCCAGTTCATGGGCGGGGGCTTCGGCTCGAAGTTCAATTATGACAAATGGGGTACCGTCGGTGCCCTGCTTTCGAAACAAACCGGCAGACCGGTGAAGTTGATGTTGGAACGGGACATCGAGCTGATGACAGCGGGCAATCGTCCATCGGCCACTGCGAAGATAAAGGTTGGCGCGCAGAATGACGGGACCATTACTGCGGTCGAGGCGGAAGTCTGGGGCACCGGCGGCATGGGCGGATACGGTGCGCCGCCGATTCCTTATGTATTCACCAAGATTGCAAACTCCCGTTTGACCGGAAAGGGAATCCGCACCAATCGCGGTGGCCAACGCGCCTGGCGCGCGCCGAACCATCCGCAGGGCTGTTTCCTGACGATGTCCGCGCTCGCTGACACTGCCGCGGCCCTCAAGATGGATGAGCTGGAGTTCTTCCTGAAGAATGTTTCTTTGACTGACCGCGCTGATGTTTACAGCGAGGAACTCAAAATTGCCGCCGATTTGATTGATTACAAAAAGAAAGCGCATCTGCGGGGCGACCCGGCGCCCGGACCGATCAAACGCGGGCTGGGCATTTCGATTCACACGTGGGGCGGCAGAGGCCACCCTTCCGATTGCGACGTAACCATCAATCCGGACGGTTCGGTTGAAGCAAAGCTCGGCTCTCAGGATCTTGGCAGCGGCACGCGCACGGTCATCAACATCGTTGTTGCGGAAACGCTCGGGCTGCCCCTCAACGCCATCAAGGTCGAGATTGGCCGGAACGATTATCCCGCTTCGGGCGCCTCAGGCGGCAGCACGACCGTCGGCGGCGTTTCGACATCGTCAAGACTCGCGGCCACGGCCGCGCTTAACGCGCTCCTCGAAACGGCCGCTTCCAAACTCGGGGCCGGCGCAGACAACCTCGAAGCGGTCGGTGGTGAGATTCGCCAGGTGGACAAGCCGGGAAATAAAATCCCATGGAAAGAAGCCTGCGCGCTGCTCGGTGTCAGCGCCATCACCAAACGTGGGACGAACAATCCGGGGGAGAGCCAGAAGGCGCACTTGATTGACGATGGAGTCGGCGGCGCGCAGATCGCCGACGTTTCCGTGGACACGGAAACCGGCATCGTCACGATCAACGAGATGGTCGCGGTGCAGGACTGTGGCCTCGTCATCGATCTTAAAACCGCCGAAAGCCAGGTGTACGGCGCACTCATCATGGGCATCACTTACTCGTTGTTTGAAGAAGTGATTTACGACGCCAAGACCGGCCGGATGCTCAATGCGGACATGGAGTTTTACCGGCTGGCCGGCATCAAGGATGTCGGCAAACTGAAGGTCCACATGATGACCGGCAAAGGTTATGATGAACGCGGTGTCATTGGGCTGGGCGAACCCCCTGTGATTTCGCCGGGCGCGGCCATCGCCAACGCCGTCGCCAACGCCGTCGGCATGCGCGTGCCGCAACTGCCTTTGACACCCGACCGCGTCATCGCCGCGCTCCAGAAGGGAGGCAAACTCGCATGAAATCGTTCGAATACGCCGCACCTAAAACGCTGAAAGAAGCCGCCGGCTTGCTGGGTGACAAGTGGGGTGAAACCGAAGTTCTTGCCGGAGGCACCGATCTCGTCACCTTGCTCAAGCAGCATCTCACCGAACCAAGGCGTCTTGTCAGTCTGCGAAACATCTCCGAGCTGAAAGGCATTGAAGCGGAAAAGAACGGCTTGCGCATCGGCGCGATGACCGCCCTTGGCGAGCTGGTGGAGGACAGGCACGTCAAAGAGCATTTCCCGTGTCTGATCACCGCAGCCAAGGGTGTCGGCAGTCCGCAGCTTATGTCCGTCGGCACCGTGGGGGGAGACCTTTGCCAGCGACCACGCTGCTGGTATTTCCGCAACGGTTTTGGATTGTTCGCCAAACACGAGGGCGCTTCGCTCGTCCGGGGCGGTGAAAACCGATATCATGCCATTTTTGGCAACGATGGGGAGGCGTTGTTCGTCAGTCCCTCAAGCCTTGGCCCCTCTCTCGTGGCGCTCGACGCCGTGATTACGGTAACGGGAGCGAAAGGCAAAACACGAAAGATCGCGGCGGATAAATTCTTTCAAACGCCGAGGACGGAAACAGACCGTGAAACGGCCCTCAGGCCAGACGAGATTCTGACCAACATTTTCATTCCAACGAAGGGCCTGCGAAACGCCACCTATGAAGTGCGGCATCGGCAAGGGCTCGATTGGCCTTACGTTACGGCGACCGTTGCCTTCCAAATCAGGACGGGGACGGTGTCGGACGCGCGCGTTGTTCTTGGCCACGTCGCCCCGGTGCCGTGGCCCTCTTCCAGCGCAGGGAAGGCTTTGAACAGCGCAAAGGTGGATGCTGCAACCGCGGT
This sequence comes from Candidatus Angelobacter sp., assembly GCA_035607015.1. Taxonomy (NCBI): domain Bacteria; kingdom Pseudomonadati; phylum Acidobacteriota; class Terriglobia; genus Candidatus Angelobacter; species Candidatus Angelobacter sp. Next base: position 7,748 of record DATNDF010000150.1, read on the forward strand.
CAAATGCGGCGAGGCGGCGACGCAAGGCGCGAAACCGCTCAGCCAAAACAGCTATAAAATCCAGCTTGTCAGAACCGCCGTCAAACGCGCGGTATTGGCAGCGGCGACTTGAAGACTGTCAACGCCGGCAAATGAAAGAACCCGTGCTATACAAACACAGCCAGGCCGGCGGCTTGATCGTAACGTTGTGCGGAGGATTCGCCATCTTCATGAGCTGGCTGGTTTATCATTCCCGCCAGTTCGGTCCACTCGTGCCGTTAAGCGTGGTCCTGCTGGCGGCGATTCTATTTTGCCGCCTCACGGTGACCGTCGATGAAGAGTTTGTTGAAATCCGCTTCGGCCCGGGTGTGATCAGGAAGAAGTGGCGATTCGCCGAAATCGAATCGTGCGGACTCGTGCGAAATCGCCGGTGGCACGGCTGGGGCGTCCACTGGATTGGAAAGAAAACGTGGCTGTTCAATATCTCGGGATTGGACGCGGTGGAATTGCGAATGAAAGATGGGCGGATCTATCGAGTCGGCACAGACGAGCCCGAAAAGCTTGGCGGATTGATTCAAGGCAGATTGAACAAAAACGCGGTTTCGAAATTATGAAACCTTCCGAGACACCTCAGCGAACTCAACCGGCGTGCCGCAACATGCGGTGCAAGGAAATGTTCTACCAGGGACAGCCGGAGGATGATTATGCCAGCGGCGTCTTCTGGTGCTCCAGGACGCACGAGAACTTCGGTCCCGACGGCGAGCCGGTGAGCAAAGCCGAATGTTGCGCGGGGCGCTCCTGTTATGTAGGTTGAGGACGGAGTTTGATTTGTTTGAGGAAAGGACCGTTATGAAAATGAAATTGAGTGTGGTGATGTTGATGCTGGCGGCGACCCCGATGTTCGCCACCCAACCAAATGTGCCGGCGATTTCCGGCGATTATCTCGAAGTGCGTTCGTGCGATGTGTACACCGGACCTTGCTTTGCCAACGCGGAAATGGGCCTCAGCGGCAGGGAAGGCATGCTGGTCTGGTCGGTGCGCGAAGGCGCCTGGAAGGGCGTCAAACTCGACGGGTTGAACGTCATCGCAGTCGTGCGCACGGACGGCACGCTCGGTGATTTGCGCTATCAACCGCGCAGCGGCAAAGCCGTGCTCGTGGTTGACGCGGCGGCGACGCGGAAGCAACGTGACGCCCTGGTGGATTTTGCCCGCGCGATGGCAGGCGGCCTCATCCAGGAGGTCGCCGGAGTGAAGACCGCGCCCATGCAAGTGGCGCTTGGAACGTGCGACGGCCGCGGGTGCGCCTCGGTGAAGGCGGGCGACCTGGTCCAGATCACGACCCGCTGCCTGGGCAGCAAGGACCATCTCTGCGGCAACGAGGAGACTTTTTACCCGCCGCTGACTCGAGTGACCGGTGCGTATCCGGTGTTCACAGAGCTGGCTTCGTTCGACGGGCGCGGACTGAATTTGACCTGGGCCATGGTCGAGAAACGCAATGCGTTCCTCGGTCATTTCGAGCGGTAAGAGAAAAACTCCACGCCGGCCGGAAACCTTGAGGTTCCGGCCTTTTTCTTTTAGCGCGAAATCGCAGTCTGAACGGTTGCCGCTGAGTCATCGTCAATATGTGTATGAGAAAACTTTCGTTGCTTCTGGGAATTGCTTTGTGCGCCCGGTTTGCGGGTCCTGTGCGTGCCGGTGAATTGACGGTCAAGGCCGCGGACAAGGCACCCCCCGCGGAAATCGGCGAATCGATCCGGAAAACGCTTCAGCCGAAAGCCATCGAGGTGCTCGACGGCGACAAACCCGCGTTTGAATTCTGGTTCCGATCCGACATCCCCCTGAAATCAAAGCCGGCCGCCGCCAACAAGGCTCTGGATTGCATCCAGGAAACCGTCCTGCTGGGGGCCGTGTCGGTGGGCCGGGGACAGCGCGACTACAAAGACAACGAGATCGCTCCCGGCATCTATACGATGCGTTTCGGTCTGCAACCACAGGACGGCGATCATCTCGGCACTGCCGAATTCCCTTACTTCGCCGTGCTCGTCCCGGCCGCGTCCGACACGCAACCCGAAGGGATCAAGTCATTCAAGGAAATGACCGGGGCGAGCGGCAAAAACACCGCGTCGAACCATCCGGTCGTATTAAGTTTGCGTCCGGCCTCATCAGACAGCGGTGCTTTTCCCAGTTTGAACGAGCCGGCCGCAGAGCACAAAACCGTGCGCGTGAAGGTCCCGGCCAGGTCAGGACAAGAAAAAACGAGTGTCGTGTTCGAACTGGTCTGCAAGGGGCACGGTCACATACAATGATCTCGCGGGTGGCGCGCCGGCTTCACCGGGAAGGATTCTCCACCAGCTTCACCGGTCCCTGGCAGCACATGCACGGTCCGGGAGAGAGGGTTTTGATCGCACAGACGTCGCAGTAATAGTAGAGGTCGCAGACGACCCCGTTGCGCACGGACTTCATGTCCGTCATTTCAAAAATCTGTGTCTTCGGAAATACACGCCCTTTCAAAACGAGTTCCTTTTTTCGCACCTGTTCGTCCACGAACAAGGCCTCGGACAATTTCGTTCGCAGAAGCGTGTAAAATCGTCCATCAGTTGTTTTGAATCCCCAGACGTGCTGGTGGTTCGCCGGAAGATCGGTATGATAAAGCGCATGCATCGCTTCCGGCAGACAGACGATCCTTCCGCGCAGGTCCACTTCCTGAGGTTCTGCTGCTGCGCGACCGGCTCCGACGCTGACGTTTTTGTCCGCCGCGACGCCAAGCCCGACCAGCATAACGGTCAAAGTCGCGGCCAGCCGGCGCTTCAGATAATGACGTTCATCACGCATGCTGATTCCCAATATCGGCGCGATTTGACGGCTCGCAAGCCTGCAGTTATCCGGAACGCCCGTGGGAAAGGCGAAGCGCCTGCTCGTAGTCCGCAGGCGTGTCCATGTCGAAATCCAATCCGGTGTCGTCCATTTCGCAAAGCACCGGTTCTGATCCTGATTGTTGCAGGAACTGTTTCAGCGTCTCTTCGCTTGAGTTTTTCAACCGACTGAAGATCGCCTTTGGCATTACCACCGGATGACGCGGCCGGCCGTGTCTGCCCGGCTGACAGATACTCCGGGGACACGTCGCCGCGAAGTCGAGCAACGCGCGCAGAGTTTCGATGCGCAAGTGCGGCTGGTCGCCCAAAACGATCACCCGGTGCGTCAACGCTGAATTCCAGCCGCCCCAGTTCGCCGCGCATTGCACGGAACTGAACATCCCGCGGTCCGGTTGCGGGTTGACGATGCGATTCGTGGACGGGACGCGAAGCCGGTCCAGTTCGGCGCACAAGGGTTGGTCAAAAGTCGCATGGACGACCGCAATCTGTTTGGCGCGCAGTTTATGCCATTGTCGGATGAGATGTCCGAGCACGGAAGTTTCACCCCACGGCAACAGCAGTTTTGGTTTTCCCATCCGCGACGACGCCCCCGCCGCCAGAATAACCACGCCGAAAGAGAATCGCGCGGTGGATCTGTCTGGCTCCATGCGTAAGGCGAAACTCAGGATCCCAGGACGCTGCAACGTGTTTCCGCGCGAGCCGGGCCACTGGCCGGGTGCCTGTCCGGCAGCGCGGCACGCTTCTGAATGAACTGGGCCACGACACTGACGGCGATTTCGTGAACACTCACGGCCTGGATGTCCAGCCCCACCGGGCACGCCACTCTTTCCAGCTGTTCGGCGGTCGCCAGGTTATCCTCGATGAATTGTTCGAAAATGATCCGGCGTTTGCGCCTGCTGCCAATCATCCCGAGGAACACAAACGGCCGTTGAACCCACTCGCGCAACACGAGCGCGTCTCGCTGATGGCCTCGCGTCACAATCAGGCCGAACCCGGGCCGCGCCGGAAGCGGATCCTTCAGGAGTTTTTCCCAGTAATCAACGCGCAGCTTTGTTCCTTCGGGAAAGTACTGTGGATTCGCCAGGGCTGGCCGGTCGTCAAACACGGTCACTTCGAAGTCGAGTTGAAGCGCCAGTGGCGCGACCGCTTGCGCGACGTGGCCTGAACCGGCGATCCACAGCGCGCATGGCGGCGCGACGGTTTCCTGGTACAACCACTCCCCCGCGAATACCGCGTCGTTCACCTGCGCCACCGAGAAATCTTTTTTCACTCCCCAAACGAGCGATTCGTCGCAGCGTGCCAGCCTGCGCCACAGATCCCCGGCTTTGGCCGCCTGGGGCAGGATCAATCCGCAGACTTTGCCCCCGCAAATCAGTCCGTCGTCCCAGCCGAAATCATGGTCGAGCACCAGTTCAAATGCGGCCGGCTGCTTCGTCCGCAACGCCTGCCGTGCCCTGTTCTGAACCTCGGCCTCGAGGCAACCGCCGCCGAGCGTGCCGCGGATGCGCCCGTCCGCGAAAAACAACGCCTTGGCTCCTGTTTTCTGCGGGCTTGATCCTTTCGTGCCGGAGATGATGGCCAGCGCGAATGGCTCGCCCCCGGCCAGCGCGTCCGGCAGGAAATCGTAGAATCGAGGCATATCGCGGTTTCGTTGAACGGGCCGAATGTAGTTCGCCGTCTGTCAAACGTCGAGCGTTTGTCTTTTCGCGGGAGCGCCAGACACCTTCTGTCTTTATGGTCGTCGCGCATCATTCAGCAAACAGGCGCGAAGTTGACACCGTCCACCCGCTTGCGTTACCTGTGCGGCCATGTTCAACGCATCCGTTTCAAACGAGGCCCATCTCCGCGCGCGCCTCCCCTGCCGTTTCGTTGTGAGTTACTCTTCGGTCGTCGCATCGATCGCCTGCTTCGCCGCATCCTTACAGATCGCGGCCGACGACTGGCCACGCTGGCGGGGCCCGGATTTCAATGGCATCTCGAAAGAAGCCGGCTGGTCCACATCCTGGCCGCAGGAAGGCCCGAGACAACTTTGGAAAGCGAGTGTGGGGACCGGCTTCTCGTCCATTGCCGTAAGCGGTGGTCGCGCATACACCACCGGCAACGACGGCAGGCAGGACACGGTCTATTGTTTCGACGCCAATACCGGCGCGGTCGTCTGGAAATACTCCTATGACGCCCCCATTGATCCGCATTACTACGAAGGCGGCACCAGCGCGACTCCGACGGTTGACGACAACAAGACCTATACCATTGGCAAACGCGGACAAGTATTCTGCTTTGACGCCGCGACAGGAAAGGTTGTCTGGTCGAAAAACCTGGCCGGTGAAACCGGCGCGAAAGTGCCCGAGTGGGGGTTCGCCGGCTCGGCGCTGGTCGAAGGCGGCCTGGTCATCTTCAATGCCGGCGACGCGGGCGCGGCGCTCGACAGGGAGTCGGGAAAAGTTGTCTGGAGCAACGGCAGAGGGTCGGCGGGTTATTCGAGTCCAATCCTGTTCGATCAAGGCGGCCGCCGTAGCGTGCTGATGATGGCGCTGCGATCAATCGTCGCGGTCGATCCGAAGACCGGCCGCGAACTCTGGCAATATCCCTGGAAGACGCTATACGACGTGAACGCCGCCGATCCGGTCATCACCGGCGACCGGACACTGGTTTCCTCTGGGTACGACCATGGATGCGCACTTTTGCGGGTCGCCACAGGTGGTAATCCGGCGCTGCTATGGCAAAATAAAAACCTTCGGAACCACTTCAGCAGCTCGCTCATTGTTGGCGACAGTGTCTTTGGGTTCGATGAATCCGAACTCAAATGCCTCGAATTGCAATCGGGCAACGTGCGGTGGACCGAGCGCAGCCTCGGCAAAGGCTCGCTCATGGCTTCCGACGGCAAATTGATTGTCCTTGGTGAAAAAGGCCAACTGGTTGTCGCAGACGCGTCGCCTTCTGCCTTCAAACCACTGGCCCGCGCGCAGGTGATCGGCGGTAAATGCTGGACCGCACCCGTGCTTGCCAATGGCAAAATCTATTGCCGCAACGCCAAAGGCGATGTGGTTTGTGTGGACGTGTCCGGGAAAGCAAATTGAAGCGAATCCGGCCAGGCGTTCTTCCCTAAAAGAAGCCGCGGTTAAGCGATGGCTCTGTCCAGCCACAACAAGACCGACTTCGATAGTGATCGTGGTGAGTGCGCCCGACTCAGCGCTTTTACCTCTCCGATTGAAGGAACGGTATCAATTCCCTGGAATAGTAAGGCTCTTGAGTGCACCAGAAGATGTAGTCTGCCTTGAGATACTCCGTTCCAAATCCGATTAGCTCCGAAATGGTGACCCGCTTGCCGGTCCTGGGATTCTGGTGTTCATAGTTGCCTTCTTGCACAGCGATGCCGGAGGGAACACTCCCGGCGCATTCTCTGATCAAAGGGTAACAATGGTTCATCTGCCCCGGTTTGTACGGCAGGAGGTCGGGTCCACCCACGCCTACTCTCAACTCTCTCGCTCGTTGATACACGCTGCGAAGATAGGACCGGTCTTTGTCGGGAAGCCATTCTCCGGGCATGAAGTTGGCGTACTGCATCGCCACCGATTTCGGAAACGCGCGCTTCAAGACCATCATGTTCGTGATGACAGCGTCGCGATAAATCTCCGGAGTGAATCCTTTGGGAAACAGCCGTCCGGTTTCGCCAAAATCAACCGCCGTTTCGGGAAGATTGATGCCCTCGATCTTACCGTCGAATTCCTTGCCGAGGGCGAACAGAAGTTGGTGAAATCTTTCCTGCACCGCGGGGTCCCAGCGCCGCGCCACCCAGCCGGCGGGAACAGCATGTTCTTCGTCATCGTTTTCAATGTTGTATTGCTTATCCGCTCCTCCGTGGTATCGCGAGTCATTCACTAAATATCGCGGCACGAGTACAACGTTCGAATCGAACGAAGTATCCTGAAGCTGGATGAACAGTTTCTTGCCTTTTGAATTCAGAAACGTCAAATCGTGACGAATGGCGCTGAAATCATAACCATCTTTCTCCGGCTCCAGCTCACGCCAGGTATATTTTAACTGAGCACCCTCGAAGGCCTTGGTGTTAATGAACGCG